>NZ_CAMPHH010000217.1 GCF_946885855.1 uncultured Actinotalea sp.
CCGGAAGAGGGGCCCCACCCGCCGGGTGAGGGCGGCCGGGCGGGACCTGCGGGGTCACGCGAAGGCGGGCCGGTCAGGCGAAGGCGGGCCGGTCAGGCGAAGGCGGCCGGGGCCAGGCGGTCGGGCAGGAACGGGTGGTCGAGGTCGGACGTCTGCAGCCACGCCCACGTGTCCCGCACCGTCTCGGTGAACGGCCGGCTCGCCAGGCCGAGCTCGCGCGCCCGCGCCGTGCCCACCTGCCACGCGGTCGCCGCGACGCCGTCGGGCAGCCAGAAGGGCAGGTCGGTCCAGGGCTGCACCGCGGCCGCGAGCAGGCGCGCGGACGGCACGGGGACCAGCTCGGCCGCCGGCACGCCGCTCGCGAGCACCGCGTCCCGGCACGCCTGGACCATCGCGCCGTACGTCGTCATCCCCACCGGGCCTGTCGCGTTCACGGCACCCGGCCACGGGGCGCCGGCGGCCGCGACGAGCCAGGCGGCCAGGTCCCGCACGTCCACGAACGCCATCGGGACGTCCGCCTCCGCCGGGACGACGACGCGCTCGCACGTCGCGATCCGGTGCAGCCAGCTCGTGAGCCGTCGGGTGCGGTCCCCCGGCCCGACGATGAGCCCCGCGCGCGCCGAGAGCAACCGATCGCCCAGCACCGCCGCGAGGACGCGTTCGCTCTCGGCCTTCATCGGGCCGTACTCGACGGCGGGCGCCTCGGGGCCGAAGGTCGGCGCCGACTCGTCGGGGACCGGACCGGGCGGCCAGTCCCGGTACGCACTGATGCTGCTGACGTAGACGTAGCGCGACACCGCGCCGAGGACGCTCGCAGCGGCGCGTGCCCCGTCCACCGTGTAGCCGCAGCAGTCGATTACCGCGTCGGGCGGGTGCGCGTCGAGCACCGGCGAGAGCGCGGTCCCCAGCCCGACGACGTCGTCCCGGTCCGCCTGGACGGACCGCACGGCGGCCGGCGCGCCCGGATGGCCCGGCGCCGGCGCGGGCGTCGGACGCGTGCCGCGGGTCACCGTCGTGACGGCGTGGCCCGCCTCGAGCGCCGCCGCGACCACCGCGCCGCTGAGGAAACCCGTCCCGCCGAGAATGATCACGTGCATGGGGTGAGCGTCCTCCCGACGGCGCCCGCGCGCCACCCGCCGTGACAGGCAGGTCCGCCGGCACGGTCCCCGGGCGCGAGCACCCACCACCCAGCACCCGGATGGCACCATCTCCCCGTGCTGCGCGTCATGTTCTTCGAGCCCCGGATCGCGGGGAACACCGGCAACGCGATCCGGATGTGCGCGGGCACCGGCGCGGAGCTGCACCTCGTCGAGCCGCTCGGGTTCGACCTGTCCGAGGCGAAGCTCCGGCGGGCCGGCCTCGACTACCACGACCTCGCGCACGTCGTCGTGCACCCGGGCCTCGACGTCGCCCTGCGCGCGGTGGCCCCGGCCCGCGTGCTCGCCTTCACGACCCAGGCGACGACGCGGTCGACCGACGTGGCCTACCGGGCCGACGACGTCCTGCTCTTCGGACCGGAGCCGACCGGCCTGCCCCCGGAGGTCCTCGCCCGGCCGGAGGTGACCGCCCAGGTGCGCATCCCGATGCTGCCGGGACGGCGGTCGATGAACCTGTCCAACGCCGCCGCGGTCGCGACCTACGAGGCGTGGCGCCAGCTCGGCTTCCCGGGCGGCGCCTGACGCCGACGCGGTCCAGCACCGCCGGCGTCACTTCCAGCGACGTCGCGTCCCGGCGACGAACTGGGCGTACCCGACCAGGGACGCCGTCGAGCAGAGCACCTGGTAGAGGAGCAGGAAGGCAAGGTACCCGCGGCGGTTGCGGCGCACCCTCAGGTCCAGCGGGTCGAAGACGTGCCGGGACTGGAAGCGCCGCAGCGTGCCGTACACGAGGAGTGTCACCGGCAGCACCAGCAGGGTCCACACGGAGACGATGACCGGGTACCCGAGCGCGAAGAGGACGAGTCCGGGGAGCCAGATCAGCGCGTAGCCGACGTCCAGGAACGGGATGAGGAGGTCCACCCCCGCCACGAACCGGGTCAGCACCCGGTCCTGCCGCCACGGCGGCACGGCGCGGATCCCCTCGAGCATCCCGCGGGCCCAGCGCGCCCGCTGGCGGAAGAAGTGCCGCGTGCGGGCGGGCACGTCGGTGAACGCGACCGCGGTGGGCTCGAAGTAGACGCGGTGGCCACCCTCCATGAGGCGCCACGTCACGACGATGTCCTCGCCGATCGCGTCGGGCCAGCCGCCGACGCGGCGGACGTCGTCGGTGCGGTAGACCGAGAAGGCGCCCTGGGCGACGAGGGTCGACTGGTACAGGCCCTGCATGCGCTTCACCGCGGTGATGCCGAGGTAGTAGTCCCACTCCTGCATGCGGGTCAGCAGGTTCTGCCGGGAGTTCCGCACGAGGACCGACCCGGCGACGGCGACCGTGTCCGGCGGCGCGGACTCCAGGCGCGACACGAGCCGGCGCAGGCCCTCGCGGTGCAGGAGCGTGTCCGCGTCGACGGTGACGACGAGCGGGGTCGTGACGGCCAGCAGCGCCGCGTTGAGCGCGTGCGCCTTGCCCGGGATGGGCTGGTGCACGACGGCCAGGTCCACGCCCAGCTCTGCCGCCGCGGCGAGGGCGACGGCGACCGTCGCGTCCGTCGACCCGTTGTCCGCGAGGATGACCCGCACCGGGCCGGCGTACTGCACGCCGGCGAGACTGCGGAGGGTCGGGATGATCCCGACCTCCTCGTTCCGGGCCGCGATGACCACGGTGAGCGGCGTGACCGGGTTCCTCACCCGCAGCGGCGGCTGCCGGTCCATGGCCAGGGAGAACGCCAGGAACGCCACGATGCCGCCGGGCAGGTAGGCGACCAGGAGCACGATCGTCCACGCCCAGAAGACGCCGACGACGGGACTGAGGTCCGCGACCCAGGGCTGGGACAGGGTGACCGCGAGGGCGACCCAGGCAGCGGCGCCGACACCCGCGATGACGAACTTCCGCGTGACCGGCACGTACCGGTCGGTGCGCGGACGGCCGCCCGCCTCGGTCCCCGGTGCCGGGAGGTCGTCCGGCAGGGGACGCGGGTCGGCGCCCCTCTGGGTCGGCATGTCCGCGAGCGTGGCGACGAGGTCGGCGCTCTCCTCCACGCTCGACGCGGGCAGGCCGCGGGGAGTGGCGGGCGAGGACGGGGCACCCCGACGACGGCGGTTCAGCAGCACGTCGGAAAGATCGACCGGAAGCGCTCCCACCATGATGTGACGGCACGCACAGGACCGGGTGAAAACTCGGTCGGCCGGTCACGGCACGACGACGCCCGGGTCGCGAACGGTGCTCGCGACCCGGGCGTCGTGGGTGGTGCCTGCGGTCAGGACTCCGCGCCGGTCTCCCGGGCGTCGTCCGTCGTCGTCAGCGGCGGCATGGCGGACACGGCCACACCGACGGGCTCGGCGCCGGAGGTGTCACCGTCCCTGCCGATGCCGCGGAAGATGAACTCCCCGAGCAGGCCCTCGCCCTGGGCGTCGACCACGACGGTCTGCCCCGGACGGAGCTCGCCGAAGAGGATCTTCTCGGAGAGGTTGTCCTCGATCTCCCGCTGGATCGCGCGACGCAGCGGCCGGGCCCCGAGAACGGGGTCGTAGCCCTTCTCTGCGAGCAGCTGCTTGGCCGCGGGCGTGAGTTCGATGCCCATGTCCTTGTCCTTCAGCCGCTGCGCCAGCCGGGCGATCATCAGGTCGACGATCTGGATGATCTCCGTCTGCGTCAGCTGCGGGAAGACGACCACGTCGTCGACGCGGTTGAGGAACTCGGGCCGGAAGTGCTGCTTGAGCTCGTCGTTGACCTTCGCCTTCATCCGCTCGTAGGACGTCGACAGGTCGCCGCCGGCCTGGAAGCCGGTCTGGACGCCCTTGGCGATGTCCCGCGTGCCGAGGTTGGTGGTCATGATGATCACGGTGTTCTTGAAGTCGACCACCCGGCCCTGCGAGTCGGTCAGGCGACCGTCCTCGAGGATCTGCAGCAGCGAGTTGAAGATGTCCGCGTGGGCCTTCTCGACCTCGTCGAAGAGGACGACCGAGAACGGCCGGCGGCGCACCTTCTCCGTGAGCTGGCCACCCTCGTCGTAGCCGACGTACCCGGGGGGCGAGCCGAAGAGCCGCGAGACGGTGTGCTTCTCGGAGAACTCGCTCATGTCGAGCTGGATGAGCGCATCCTCGTCGCCGAAGAGGAACTCCGCGAGGGCCTTGGCGAGCTCGGTCTTCCCGACGCCGGTCGGGCCGGCGAAGATGAACGACCCACCGGGGCGCTTCGGGTCCTTCAGGCCCGCCCGCGTGCGACGGATGGCCTGCGACAGGGCCTTGATCGCGTCCTCCTGGCCGACGATCCGCTTGTGCAGCTCGTCCTCCATGTGGAGCAGGCGGCTGGACTCCTCCTCGGTGAGCTTGAACACGGGGATGCCCGTGGACAGCGCCAGCACCTCGGCGATGAGCTCCTCGTCCACCTCGGCGACCGTGTCGAGGTCACCGGACTTCCAGGCCTTCTCCTTCTCGGTCCGCTGGACGCCGAGCTGCTTCTCGACGTCGCGCAGACGCGCGGCCTTCTCGAAGTCCTGCTCGTCGATCGCCGACTCCTTGTCGCGGCGCGCCTCGGCGATCTTCTCGTCGAGCTCGCGCAGCTCCGGCGGGGCCGTCATCCGGCGGATGCGCAGGCGCGCACCCGCCTCGTCGATGAGGTCGATCGCCTTGTCCGGCAGGAACCGGTCGTTGACGTAGCGGTCGGCCAGCTGCGCGGCGGCCACGAGCGCGCCGTCGGTGATCGACACGCGGTGGTGCGCCTCGTACCGGTCGCGCAGACCCTTGAGGATCTCGATGGCGTGCGTGAGGTTCGGCTCCGCGACCTGGATCGGCTGGAACCGCCGCTCGAGCGCCGCGTCCTTCTCGACGTGCTTGCGGTACTCCTCGAGCGTCGTCGCGCCGATCGTCTGGAGCTCGCCGCGGGCCAGCATCGGCTTGAGGATGCTCGCCGCGTCGATCGCGCCCTCGGCGGCGCCCGCCCCGACGAGCGTGTGGATCTCGTCGATGAACAGGATGATGTCGCCGCGGGTGCGGATCTCCTTGAGGACCTTCTTCAGGCGCTCCTCGAAGTCACCGCGGTAGCGGGACCCGGCGACCAGGGCGCCGAGGTCCAGCGTGTAGAGCTGCTTGTCCTTGAGGGTCTCGGGCACGTCGCCGCGCACGATGTCCTGCGCCAGGCCCTCGACGACGGCGGTCTTGCCGACGCCGGGCTCGCCGATGAGGACCGGGTTGTTCTTGGTGCGGCGGGACAGCACCTGCATGACCCGCTCGATCTCCTTCTCGCGCCCGATGACCGGGTCGAGCTTGCCCTCGCGGGCGGCCTGCGTGAGGTTGCGGCCGAACTGGTCGAGGACGGCGGAGCCGGACGGCTGGCCCTCCGCAGGACCGCCGGACGCCACGGGCTCCTTGCCCTGGTACCCGGACAGCAGCTGGATCACCTGCTGGCGCACCCGGTTGAGGTCCGCGCCCAGCTTGTTGAGCACCTGGGCGGCGACGCCCTCGCCCTCGCGGATGAGGCCGAGGAGGATGTGCTCGGTGCCGATGTAGTTGTGGCCGAGCTGCAGCGCCTCGCGCAGGGACAGCTCGAGCACCTTCTTGGCACGCGGCGTGAAGGGGATGTGGCCGGACGGCGCCTGCTGCCCCTCGCCGATGATCTCCTGGACCTGCGAGCGGACGGCGTCGAGGGAGATGCCGAGCGACTCCAGGGCCTTGGCGGCGACGCCCTCGCCCTCGTGGATGAGCCCGAGCAGGATGTGCTCGGTCCCGATGTAGTTGTGGTTGAGCATCCGCGCCTCTTCCTGGGCGAGGACGACCACACGTCGGGCACGGTCGGTGAATCTCTCGAACATCTGCGCTCCTTGCCAGGGATGTCGTTCCGTCAGGCTAACGGCGGGG
>NZ_CAMPHH010000218.1 GCF_946885855.1 uncultured Actinotalea sp.
CCCCCGCCCGGCTCCTCACCCCGCGCGACCTCGAGACGGGCCGCCGACGGGCCCGCCTCGCGCTCGGGCTGCCGGCCGACGACGACGTCGTCCTCTTCGCCGGCCGGGTCCAGCCGCTCAAGGCGCCGGACGTCCTCGTCCGGGCCCTCGGCGAGCTGCGCCGGCGGGGCAGCCGTGTCCCGCGCCTGCTCGTGCTCGGAGGGCCCAGCGGCAACCCGACCGCCCTGGACGACCTGCGCGTCCTCGCCCGCGACCTCGGCGTGGCCGACCGCGTCGACCTGCTGCCCCCGGTCGCCCGGGCGCAGCTCGCGCGCTGGTACCGCGCGGCCGACGTCGTCGCGGTCCCCTCGCGCAGCGAGTCGTTCGGGCTGGTCGCCGCGGAGGCGCAGGCCTGCGGCACACCGGTGGTCGCGGCCGCCGTCGGCGGGCTGCGCACCGTGGTCCGCGATGGGCAGACCGGCCGCCTCGTGCCCGGTCACGACCCGCGCGACTGGGCGACGGCGCTCGGGCAGCTCCTCGGCGACCCCGCTCGTCGCGCCGCCCTGGGCCTGGGCGCCGCGCACCACGCCCGTCGCCTGGGGTGGGAGTCGGCCGCGGGCGCGATCGTCGACGTCTACGACGCCTGCCGGCGGCGCGTGCCGTCCCGCGCGACGGCCTGACGGCGCCGTCGACATCAGCGGGCGTCGACCCGGCGTCACCCGCGCCGGCCGGCCGTTCGGATGACGGTCCCGGCGGACCGTCGAGGCGGACGGTCCCGGAGCGGGCCGCGGGCCATGCGGCAGGATGGCCGTCATGACCTACACCCTCGTGCTGCTCCGCCACGGCGAGAGCGAGTGGAACGCCAAGAACCTGTTCACCGGCTGGGTGGACGTCGCGCTGTCCGAGAAGGGCGTCGAGGAGGCGAAGCGCGGCGGCACCCTGCTGACGGAGGCCGGTGTGCTGCCGGACGTCGTGCACACGTCGCTGCTGCGCCGCGCGATCACCACCGCGAACCTGGCCCTCGACGCGGCCGACCGGCACTGGATCCCGGTCCGCCGCCACTGGCGTCTCAACGAGCGCCACTACGGCGCCCTCCAGGGCAAGGACAAGAAGCAGACGCTCGCCGAGTTCGGGGAGGAGCAGTTCATGCTGTGGCGCCGCTCCTACGACGTCCCGCCGCCGCCGATCGAGCTCGGCTCGGAGTTCTCCCAGGACGCGGACCCGCGCTACGCCGACGCGCCCGTCGTGCGGACCGAGTGCCTCAAGGACGTCCTCGAGCGGGCCCTGCCGTACTGGGACAGCGACATCGTCCCGGACCTGCGCGCGGGGAGGACGGTCCTCGTCGCGGCGCACGGCAACTCGCTGCGCGCGATCATCAAGTACCTCGACGGCATCGACGACGAGACGATCGCCGGCCTCAACGTGCCGACCGGCATCCCGCTCGTCTACGAGCTGGACGAGGAGACCCTCGAGCCGGTGACGCCGGGCGGGAAGTACCTCGACGCGGAGGCCGCCGCAGCAGCGATCCAGGCGGTCGCGAACCAGGGTCGCTGAACCGCCGCACGACGACGGACGGCCCGTCACCTCGCACGAGGTGACGGGCCGTCGTCGGTCCTGCGGCAGTCCGCCGTGGCCGGCCGCCGCCGGGGCGTCAGAGACCGGAGTGCTCGTCGAACTCCCCGGTGACCAGGTAGACGATGCGGCGCGCCACGGACACGCCGTGGTCGCCGAACCGCTCGTAGTACCGGCCCAGCAGCGTGACGTCGACGACCTGCTGCGACGTCAGCGTGAAGTCCCCGCCGAGCGTCGCGGCGAACGTCTGGTGGTGCAGCCGGTCGAGCAGGTCGTCGTCCCGCTCGATCTCCTCCGCGAGCTCCAGGTCGTGGGAGCCGAGCACGGTCGTGACGCGCTGGGCGACGCGGACGGCACCCTCGTGCATCTGCCGGAACAGCGGCTCCAGCTCGTCCGGCATCGCCCTGCCGGGGTAGCGCAGGCGCGCGACCTCGGCGACGTGGCGCGCCAGGTCGCCCATGCGCTCGAGCGACGCGCTCATGCGCAGCGCGGTGACGACGATGCGCAGGTCCCGGGCGACGGGCTGCTGCTGCGCCAGGAGCGCGATGCAGCGCTCGTCGAGGTCACGCTCGATGGCGTCGATGGTGCTGTCGTCGGCGATGACGTTCTCAGCCAGGGCCACGTCGCCCTCCAGGAGCGCCGTCCCTGCCGACGAGATCGCCGACTCGACCAGCCGGCTCATCGCCTGGAGGTCCTCGCCGAGCTGGGTGAGCTCGGCCGTGAAGATGTCCCGCATCAGTTCCCTCTCGTCGCAGTGCCGGGACAGGGTCCCAGCGCCGGGTGAACGCCTCCGGTCCGGACGGTGAACATCTGGTGCCCCGGAGGCGACGGCACCCGTGGCGTGGCGCCCGACCCCTGCTCGCGAACATACCCTGACCTGGTGATCGAGGTTCCGCTCGCCGACGGCGTGGCTGCCGTCCTCCTCGCGACCGTCGTGCTGCTCGCGGGAGCCGTGGGCGCGGTCCTCGGCGCGCGGTCGGCCCGCCGCGCCGGCCGGAGGCCCGGGGCGTCGTCGTCGGCGGTCGCGGACGGGCTGGACCGCGGCGCGACGGAGGTGCTCGCCGCACTGCGCTCGGCCGCCGTCGTCGCCGAGACGAACGGGCGGGTGGTCCGCGCGAGCCCGACGGCGCGCACGGTCGGGCTGGTCCGGGACGACCGCTTCCAGCACGCGGTGCTCGAGCGGATGGTGCTCGACGTGGCCGCGGACGGCCGCGTCCGGGACGAGGAGCTCGGGCTGCCCCGCAGCGTCGTCGGCGGGGGGACGCTCGTCATGCAGGTGCGGGTCGCGATGCTCGGCGACCACCACGTCCTCCTGCTCGCGGAGGACCGGACGGAGGCGCACCGGCTCGAGGCGATCCGGCGGGACTTCGTGGTGAACATCTCCCACGAGCTCAAGACCCCGGTGGGCGCGCTCGCGCTGCTGTCCGAGACCGTCCAGGACGCGGCGGACGACCCGGACGCCGTCCGGCGCTTCTCCGGGCGCATGCAGACCGAGGCGGCCCGCCTGGCCGCGCTCGTGCAGGAGGTCATCCAGCTCTCCCGCCTCCAGGTCGCCGACCCCCTCGTCGCGGCGACCCCGGTCGTCCTCGCCGACGTCGTCCAGGAGGCGGCCGACCGCGCCCGCACCGCCGCGGCCGGCAAGGAGATCGAGGTCGACGTCGGCCCGGTCCCGCGCGGCGCCGTCGTCCTCGGCTCCCACGACCTGCTCGTCACCGCCGTGCGCAACCTCCTGGACAACGCCGTCGCCTACTCCGAGCAGGGCACGCGGGTCGCCGTCGGCACGACGCTGCGGCCCGAGGCGGACGCCGTCGAGGTCGCGGTCGTGGACCAGGGCATCGGCATCCCGACGGACGCGCTGCCCCGCCTCTTCGAGCGCTTCTACCGGGTGGACCCGGCGCGCTCGCGGGAGACGGGCGGGACGGGCCTGGGTCTGTCCATCGTCAAGCACGTGGTCGCCGACCACGGCGGCGAGGTCTCCGTGTGGTCGCAGCCCGGCCACGGCTCGACCTTCACCGTCCGGCTGCCCCTGGCCCCCGACGTCCTCACCGACGACGACACCACCCGCGACGGGCCCGCGCCCGAGATCCCCGCCACCGACGAAGGAGCAGCACCATGACCCGGATCCTCGTGGTGGAGGACGAGGAGTCCTACCGCGACCCCCTGTCGTACCTCCTGCGCAAGGAGGGCTACGACGTCTCCGTCGCTGCGGACGGCCCGGCCGCCCTGGAGGAGTTCGACCGCGGCGGCGCGGACCTCGTGCTGCTGGACGTCATGCTGCCCGGGCTGTCGGGCACGGAGGTGATCCTGCGCCTGCGGCAGCGCAGCAGCGTCCCCGTCATCATGCTCACCGCCAAGGACTCCGAGATCGACAAGGTCGTCGGCCTCGAGCTCGGCGCGGACGACTACGTCACGAAGCCCTACTCCTCCCGCGAGCTGCTGGCCCGGGTCAAGGCGGTGCTGCGCCGGCGGTCCGAGCCGGCCGAGGACGAGGAGGAGCAGGTCCTCGTCGTCGGCGGCCTGCGGCTGGACCCGGATCGGCACGTCGTCGACGTGGACGGCGAGCGGACCTCCTTCCCGCTCAAGGAGTTCGAGCTGCTCGAGCTGCTCCTGCGCAACGCCGGCCGCGTGCTCACCCGCCGCCAGATCATCGACCGCGTCTGGGGCTCGGACTACGTCGGGGACACCAAGACGCTCGACGTCCACGTCAAGCGTGTCCGCGCGAAGATCGAGAAGGACCCGGGTGAGCCGGTCCGCCTGCTCACCGTCCGCGGCCTGGGCTACAAGCTCGCCGACGACGACGCCGCGCGCTGAGCCGCTCACGAACGTCCGACGGCCGTTCACCGGCCGTTCAGCGGTCCCTGGGGATCCGGTCACCCGGCCTCCCTAGCGTCGCCGTCGACATCGACCGCCGGTACCCGGCCGGCGGCACGACGCGACAGGACGGAACACCCGTGAAGCTTCAGCGCACGAGCCGCATGGCCCCCCTCGCCGCTCTGGGCGTGCTGGCACTGACCCTCACCGCGTGCGGCTCCGACGCCGCCACGGACGACGCGACGACCGACTCGGAGCAGGGCACGACGGAGGACGGCGGCGGGCTCAGCGGCCAGATCGCCGGCGCGGGCGCCAGCTCGCAGGAGGCGGCCATGCAGGCCTGGATCGCCGGCTTCCAGGCCGCGAACCCGGACGTCACCGTGGCGTACGACCCGGTGGGCTCCGGCGGTGGCCGGACGCAGTTCGTGGAGGGCGGTACGGACTTCGGCGGGACCGACGCGGCCCTGGACGAGGAGGAGTCGGCCCTCGGCGCCGAGCGCTGCGCGCCGGGCGAGGTCGCCGAGCTGCCGCTGTACATCTCGCCGATCGCCGTGGTCTTCAACCTGCCCGGCATCGACTCCCTGAACATGGCTCCCGAGACCATCGCCGCGATCTTCAACGGCGACATCACGCAGTGGAACGCGCCGGAGATCGCCGCGGACAACCCCGACGTCGAGCTGCCCGACCTGGCCATCACGCCGGTCAACCGCTCGGACGAGTCCGGCACGACCGAGAACTTCGTCGAGTACCTCTCGGCCGCGGCCGGCGAGGCCTGGCCGCACGAGGTCAGCGGCGACTGGCCCATCACGGGCACCCAGTCCGCGCAGGGCAACTCCGGCGTCGTCCAGACGGTCCAGGGCGCCGAGGGCGCGATCACCTACGCCGACGCGTCGCGCGCCGGCACGCTCGGTACCGTTGCCGTGGGCGTCGGCGACGAGTTCGTGCCCTTCTCCACCGAGGCTGCCGCCGCGGTCGTCGACGTCTCCCCGCTCGCCGAGGGCCGTGGTGAGGCGAGCCTCGTCCGCGAGCTCGAGCGCGACACCGAGGAGTCGGGCACCTACCCGATCGTCCTCATCTCCTACACGCTGGCCTGCACCGCGTACGACGACCCGGCCGACGCCGAGCTCGTCAAGGCCTTCATCACCTACGTGGCGAGCGAGGAGGGCCAGGAGCAGGCGGCCGGTGCGGCCGGCTCCGCCCCGATCTCCGACGAGATGCGGGCGAACGTCATGGAGATCGTCGAGTCGATCTCCTGAGACCGGCGCGCCGGCCGCCCCGGGGGGAGCGGCCGGCGCCGCCACAGCACGACGGCCGGTGGTCCCGAGCGGACCACCGGCCGTCGCGCGTCCGGGCGCGGAAGTCTTCGTCCCCCGTTCACCTGCCGTTCACCTTGCGGCGACCCCGGGGTAGGGCACGCTCGTACTGTTGACCCGGCCGTGATCCCGGCCGAGACCGACACCGAACGGAGAGCCGTGACGCGCTCGCGTCAGACCCCCCACCCCGC
>NZ_CAMPHH010000219.1 GCF_946885855.1 uncultured Actinotalea sp.
CCGCGACGTTGACGTGGTTGTTGAGGACGCGGGAGACGGTCCCGTTGGACACGTTCGCCCGGCGGGCGATGTCCCGCACCGTCACGGTCGCTCGGTTCACGTCGTCGTCTCCTCGCTGTGTTCACGGCTCGTTCCGTGAACAGTCATGAACTAACCGTTCCCCGTGCGGCGTCGTCAAGAGGGCGTTCGCACGGCGCGAGCGCGCTCATGGCGGCAGATCGCAGCAACCGTCAGCCTTCTGACCTGGGCAGACGTCGCGGGCCAGGAGTCGTGCACGCTGCGATCCGCGTCCTCAACGATGAACGTTCACGCCTCTCGTCCGTTCATGAACAATCACCCCTGTCGGTCGACAGCGCGGTGCCCGCCGGTACCGGGCCTCACCTCGATCGCGAGACGTCCCCGCAGGTCAGGTCGGTACCGACGTGCTCCCGGGGCAGGGGTCCCCGAGGGGCGCCATCCGGGGCCGCCGCGTGAACGGACCGTGGGCCCGTTCACGAGCGTCGCGCCCGTCGCTAGCGTGCGGCGCGTCAGTCCGGACCTGCGCGAAGGAGCGCCCGTGCCCCTCGTCGACCTGCCGCTGGAGCAGCTCCAGCAGTACCGCCCCGCACTCGAGGCGCCCCCGGACCTGCGCGAGGTCTGGGACCGGACGCTGCGCGACGCGCGGCGGCACCGTCCGGTCGTGCAGCTCGAGCCGGTGGACGTGGGCCTGCCCCGCGTCGAGGTCGCGGACCTCACGTTCGCCGGGTTCGACGGTCAGCCCGTCCGGGCGTGGTGGGTGCGCCCCGCCGGCGCGACGGAGGACCTCCCCGTCGTGGTGGAGTACCAGGGCTACGGCGGCGGACGGGGCCTCGCGCACGAGCGTCTGCTGTGGGCGAGCGCCGGGTACGCGCACCTCGTCATGGACACGCGCGGTCAGGGCTCCTCCTGGGGCAGCGGCGGTCACACCCCCGACCCGTCGCCCGCAGGCGCCCCCGCGCACCCGGGTTTCATGACGCGCGGGGTGCTCGATGTCGAGACGTTCTACTTCCGCCGGCTGGTCACCGACGCCGTCCGTGCCGTCGACGCCGCCCGGGCGCTGCCGCGGGTCGACCCGGCCCGGGTGGTGGTCCTCGGCGGCAGCCAGGGTGGAGGGCTGGCGCTCGGGGCCGCGGGACTGTCCGAGGACCTCGCGGGTGCCGTTGTGGACGTGCCGTTCCTGTGCCACGTGCGCCGCGGGGTCGAGCTGAGCGACACGGATCCCTACGCCGAGGTCACCCGGTACCTCGCGGTGCACCGCGACCACGTCGAGCAGGTCTTCCGGACCTTCTCCTACGTCGACGGCGTCCACCTCGGCGCGCTGGCCGACGCGCCCGCCCTGTTCTCCGTCGCGCTGCAGGACACGGTGTGCCCGCCGTCGACCGTCTTCGCCGCCTTCCACGCCTACGGCGGGCCGGCCGAGATCGCCGTCTACCCGTTCAACGGGCACGAGGGAGGCCAGGCGCACCAGTCCGCGAGGGCGCTGCGCTGGGTCGGGCAGCGGCTGGGCGCGACCTGACGGCGCCGCCCGGGCCGGTCGGCCGAGCCGGTCGTGAGCCGGGGCGTTGGCGAAGAATGTCCGTCCCGAGCCGCCCGGCCGACAATGTGCTGCCCTTTTTCTGAGGCGTTCATGACGCCTCTCCATTCATGAACACGATATGCCTTCCGCCGCAATACGTGAAATGCCTAACGTCGACGGCGATCCCCCCGAGAGAATCGTCGAAGGAGACGGCTGTGCGTGCATTCGTGCGACAAGGAAGATGGCGTGGGGCGGTGCTCGCCTGCGCCCTGCTGCTCACCGGCGCCGTGACCGTGAGCGCGCCGACGACCGCGGCCGCGGTCGAGGACGACCCGTTCGCCGCGGTCCGCGAGCGGTGGGTGGCGTCCATCGTCGGTGACGGCACCGCGGACCTGGCGGACCCGGTGGTCCGCAGCCGCGTGGAGAAGATCACGGCCGACGCCCGCGCGCGCTGGGCGACGATGGACACCGCCGCCGACCGGACGGCCGTGTTCGCCGCCCACCCGGCGCCGGTGCCGAACCAGAACATCACCCAGACCTACCTGGGCCTGAAGGAGCTCGCCGTCGCCTACCGGACGCCGGGCTCGGAGCTGTCCGGCGACCCGCAGCTGCGCGACGACGTGCTCGGCGCCCTGGAGTGGCTGCACGAGCACTGGTACAACGCCGAGATCCCGTTCGCGCCGCAGACGCCGGACAACAACTGGTTCGCCTGGGAACTCGGCGTGCCGCTGGCCCTGGTCGACGTCCTGGCGCTGATGTACGAGGACCTGAGCCCCGAGCAGGTGCAGGAGAACCTCGCAGCGATCGACCACTTCCTGCCCCGGCCGGACAAGCTGGGCCGCAGCGTGGGCTGGAACCTGGCGTCCGAGGGCGCCAACCTCGCCTGGGCATCCACGTCGATCGGCAAGCGCGGCATCCTCGGCGGGGACGGTGCCAAGGTCGAGCTCGCGACATCCGCGCTCTCGCCCCTGTTCGAGTACGCGGAGCTCGGCGGCAACGGCTTCTACCGTGACGGGTCGGTCCTGTTCCACGAGGGCTTCCCGTACACGACCGGCTACGGGTGGTCGAACGTCGTGGACCCCACGGTCGCCGTCGTGCTCTACGAGGGCTCGCCGTGGGCGATCACCGACCCGGACAAGGACAACCTCGTCCAGTGGGTCAAGGACTCCTTCGTGCCTTTCGTGTGGCGCAACCGCATCCCCGACTCGCTCGCCGGCCGCAACATCGCCAGGCCGCCGGGACAGGACCGCGCGACGGGGCTCGTGCGCATCGCCCTGGACCAGCAGCACTTCGCCTCCGCCGAGGACCGGATCCTGCTGCGCTCGCTCGTGAAGTACCTGCTGACGTCCGACCCGGACTCGACGTTCTTCTCCTCCGCGACGCTCCCGCAGATCATCGCCGCGCGGGAGATCCTCGACGACGACGCCGTCGAGCCCTTCGACCCCGGCTCCACCTACACGCAGTTCCCCGCCATGGACCGCTCCGTCGCGCAGCGACCGGACTTCGCCTTCGGCGTCGCGGCGTTCTCGTCCCGGACGCAGAACTACGAGTCCATCAACAACGAGAACGTCCGCGGCTGGCACACCGCCGACGGGCGCACCACGCTGTACACGTCCGACCTGGACCAGTACGGCAGCGGCTACTGGGCCACGGTCGACAGCACCCGGATCCCGGGCACCACGGTGGCGGCGCACGTCACGGACGACGTCGTCGCACCGCAGCTCGGCCGCCTGGTCCTGCAGGGCCCGACCTCGGTGACCGAGGAGTTCGACGACCTCGACGGCGTCTTCTACCGGACACCCCGCTGGCAGCTGGACACCTCCGACCCGCAGGTCTTCGGCGGGGACGCGTCGCGCCTGCGGCGCACGGAGAACTCGCAGGAGACGATCACCCTGCGCCTGGACACCGGCATCACAGGCTTCGAGCTGGCCGTCCACCACACGCAGCTGTCGGACCTGAGCCGGCTGCGGGTCATGTCCTCCCCGAACAACAGCAGCTACGCGCCGGTCCGGCTCACCACGACGACGACCGGTCGGACGGACGGCTGGTCGCACGTCACCGTCACCCCGGCGGCGCCGCTGCCGGCGGGCACGACGTACCTGCGCGTGCACCTCATGCCGAGCGTCCCGCAGTCCTTCGGGACGCAGGACTGGGTGGGCGGTGTCGAGCTCGACGGCACGTTCGGGGCGACCGGCATGCAGCTCGCCACGCCCGAGCAGTCCCTGACGGCGACCAAGTCGTGGTTCGTCCTGGACGACGAGGTCGTCGCGGTCGGGTCCGGCATCAGCTCCGGCGAGGGCCGGGCCGTCGAGACGGTCGTCGAGAACCGCCGTCTCACGGACCGCTTCCCCGGCCGGCTCACCGTCGACGGCCAGGACCTGGGCGCCGACGACGGCGTCCGTGACCTCCCCGGGGCGCGGTGGGCCGCGTTCCACGGTGGCGTCGAAGGGTCCGACCTCGGCTACGTCTTCCCCGAGGGCGCGGACCTCACCGCCGAGCACGAGAGCCGCGCGGGCACCTGGGAGGGCATCGGCAACAGCCGGGGCGCGGTGGCGAACCGCTTCGCCAGCCTCGGTATCGGCCACGGCGTCGACCCGACGGAGGCGGGGTACTCCTACGTCCTGCTGCCGGGTCGGGGTCCCGACGCGACGGCCCGCTACGCCGCCGAGCCGCAGGCGCAGGTGCTCGCCGCCACGGCGCAGGTGCACGCGGTGCGGGAGGCGTCCCTGGGCGTCGTCGCCGCGAACGTGTGGCAGGACGCGCCGACCTCCGTCCAGGTGGACGGCGAGGACTTCCTCACCGTTTCCGAGCGCGCCGCCGTCATGACGCGCGAGGACGTCGACGGGCTCACCGTGGCGGTCAGCGACCCGACGCAGGGGGCGGGGTACGCCGGCGACCTCGTCGACGAGGCCCTCAGCTTCGCCCAGGTCTACGAGCACTCGCCGAACTGGGGCTTCGAGACCGGCGGCGGCTTCAAGCGGACCAAGGCGTCCGTCGAGTACCTGACCTACGAGGTCGAAGAGGCCGCCGACTTCACCGTGTCGCTGGGGTGGAACCACCTGCCCTCGGTCGGCAACACCTCGCCGGTCCTGGACCGCGTGAAGTTCCACGCCTCCCCGGACAACGCGACCTGGACCCCGGTCGAGGCGCGGTTCGTCGAGCCGTACACCCCGGTCAACGGCTGGGCCATCGACAACGTCGCGGACGTGACCAACGTCGAGCCGCTCCCCGCGGGCACGCGCTACGTGAAGATCGAGGTGCTCGACAACGACCGGCGGGCATTCTGGTCCCCGCAGGTCCGGCGCGTCGAGATCGACAGCTCCGCCCCCGACGGCGACCAGGTCGTCGTCGAGGTCTCCCGGTCCGCCGTCGGCGTCCTCGAGGAGGACCCGCGCGTCGAGGTCCTCTCGCTGGACCCCGTGCGCCTGGGCGTCGACGTCCAGGGCTCCGCCGGCGCCAGCATCCAGGTCCGTCTCGCCTACGACACGGTCCCGCCGGAGGTGACCGTGCAGGCCCCGCCGCTCGCCTGGGAGGGGGCCGAGGTCACCGCGACCGTGACGGCGACCGACGACCAGGGCGAGGTGACCCTCGCCGTCACCGGCGCCGACGGCGCCGCGGTGCCCGTCGGCGACGACGGCACGGTGGTCCTCGACACCACGTTCGGCGACCACGAGTACCGGGTCGTCGCGACCGACCGTCGAGGCAACACGACCGAGCGCACGGTGGCCTACCGCGTGCTGCGGTTCACGGCCGAGCCGCCGCTGCGGCGGCAGGTGCAGCGGGGTAGCACCGTGCCGCTCGCGGTCCGGGTCGAGTCGGTCGACGGCCACGTCGCCGGGGCGGCCGTGGCCGTGGAGCTCGACGGGGTGGATGCCGGCCTGGCGCTGCAGGAGCGTGGCGGCCGGTACCTTGCGCTGTGGCGGACGAGCGCCGTCGACCCGGGCGAGCGCGTCCTCGGGTTCGTGGTGACCGTGGACGCCTTCGACCTGCCGGCCGTCACGCGGGAGGTGTCGGTCAGCGGCGGACGGTGAGCCGCCGACGGCGCCGTTCCTCCATCCGAGGGACGGCGCCGTCGTGCGGACGGCCGGGCCGCACTCCCGCGTCGCGGTGCCGCCGTCCTGCAGGACGTGGTGCGGCCGGCCCCGACCTGCTGCGCCACCTCCGCGGGCCGTTGCCCGGCGCCCTGGTGATCGGCACGAGAGGATCGCGACGTCCTGGCGACCCGGTGGCCACGGATACGCAGAAGGCCCCGCGGGAACGGGGCCTGACCTGCAGATCTCTTCTCTGTGCTCCCGCGACTGGACTCGAACCAG
>NZ_CAMPHH010000220.1 GCF_946885855.1 uncultured Actinotalea sp.
GGCCGGGCCGCCGCGCGCCCGCGTGGCCGGCCGCCTCGGCATCGGGGTGGAACAGCGCGAGGTCGACGCCGGGCGCCACGACGTGGACCGCGTCCGGGTCCGCGTCGTAGAGCCGGACCAGGTCGGCCGCCTCCTCGGCGGTGCTCGCCACGAGCCCGTCGGCCGCGGCGACGACCTGCTCCTCGCCGATGACGCGGCCCTGCGGCTCCGGACGGTCGCCGGGGGCGAGGGCGGCGTTCTTCACCTTGGCCAGCGTGTGCATGGTGTGGACCAGCGGCACGTCCCACCGCTCCGCGGCGAGCCAGCCGACCTGGCCGGAGAGCCAGTAGTGGGAGTGCACGACGTCGTACCAGCCGGGCCGGCGGGCGGCCTCGACGCGCAGGACGCCCGCGGCGAACGCGCAGAGCTGGCCGGGCAGGTCGTTCTTGTCCAGGCCCTCGTAGGGGCCCGCGGGGACGTGCCGGACGAGGACGCCGTCGGCCATGGGCACGGCCTCGGGCTGCCGGGAGCTCGTCGCCCGCGTGAAGATCTCGACCTCGGCCCCGCGGCGGGCGAGCGCCTGCGCGAGGTCGGTGATGTAGACGTTCATCCCGCCCGCGTCACCGGTGCCGGGCTGGTCGAGCGGCGAGGTGTGCACGGACAGCATCGCGACGCGCGGCTGCTCCAGGCTCACTGCACTCCTCCTCTGCGGGCGCCCACGGACGGGTCCTCTGCGGGCGCCGACGAGCGGCCCACCTCCCCGGGGCAACCACCGGGCAGGCCCGGGGCATTCCCCGGAGGATTCTGCCCGCCGGGCGGGCCCGTCACGACCGGGCGGGTCCGTGGCCGCCCGCCCGCCCGGCACCTCCCGCCGTCAGGCCGGGACCGCTCCGGCCGCGACCGGGTCGTCGACCACGGCCTGGAGCACCGCGAGCGCCGCGCCGGTCAGCGCCGGGTACGCGCCGGCCTGCGCCACCGAGACCTCGACGGGCGCCCACGGCGCCACGAGGACGTGCCGGGCGAGCGCGTCCTCGAGCGGGCCCCGCAGGTGGTCGACGAGGACGGCGTGCGTCCCGCCGAGGACGACCTGCTCGACGTCGACGACGTTGACGGCGTTGGCGAGCGCCACCCCGAGCGCACGCCCCGCGAGCGCGAGGGCCTCGAGCACGCGGGGCTCGCCGGCGGCCGCGAGGTCGGCGAGCACTCGGGCCGTCGTCTCCCGCGGCAGACCGGCGCGGTCCAGGATCGCGTCCTGCCCGGCCAGGGACTCCAGGGTGCGGTCGCCCGCGAGGTCGACCACCGTGTGGCCGATCTCCCCGCTCCACCCGTGCCGGCCGGGGAAGATCTCCCCGTCCAGCACGACGGCCGCGCCGATGCCGACCTCGCCCGAGACGTAGACGAAGCTCGACGGGCCGCTCAGGCGCCGCGCCCGCGCCTCCGCCCGGGCAGCCAGGTTCGCCTCGTTGCCCAGCCACGGCGCGAGCACGCCGTCGGACGCCTCGTGCCGGGCGAGCAGGTCCAGCACGTCGACGTCCCGCCACCCCAGGTTCGGGGCCAGCCGCAGCGGCCCGGTGATCCGGTCCACGAGACCCGGCAGCGCGAGCGCCGACCCCGCGACGACGGCGCCCCGGGCCCGCAGCGGGCCGACCAGCGCCCGCTCGAGCTCCGCGAGCGCACCCAGCACCCGCGCCGGTTCGCTGTGCCGGAAGTCGCCGGGCCGCACCTCCTCGGCCAGCACGGCGCCGGCCAGGTCCAGGACCCGCACGCCGAGGTAGTCGACGTTGACCTCGAGCCCGACCCCGACGACGCCGCCGGTCGCCGGGACGAGCGGGACGGCGGGGCGGCCGGCGCGCTGCGCCGCGACCGGCGGCAGCTCCGTGATCAGCCGCGCCTCCACCAGCCGGTCCACGAGCGCGGAGACGGTCGCGCGGGTGAGCCCGGTCGCGGCGGCCACGTCCGCCCGCGAGAGCGGACGGGGGGCGTCGACGACGTGCCGCAGGACGAGCCCGAGGTTGTGGTGCCGCAGGCTCTCCTGACGCGCCGGGCGTGCGACGGACGCGGTGCTCATGGCTTGACCCTACCGGTCCGACGGGGTTAAGTTCATTGGACCAACAAATAGCGCCCGCCCCGGGTGCGCCGCTCTCGACGAGGAGACCTCACATGGTCCGCAAGCCCACCCCGGAGGACAGGTTCTCGTTCGGTCTGTGGACCGTCGGATGGTCCGCCCGCGACCAGTTCGGTGACGCCACCCGGCCGGACCTCGACCCGGTCGAGTCGGTCCACCGGCTCGCCGAGCTCGGCGCCTCCTACGTGACCTTCCACGACGACGACGTCGTCCCGTTCGGCTCCGACGACGCCGAGCGCGACCGCATCCTCGACCGCTTCCGCCAGGCCCTGACGGACACGGGCATCGAGGTGGAGATGGTCACCACGAACACCTTCACCCACCCGATCTTCAAGGACGGCGCGTTCACCTCGAACGACCGCCGCGTGCGCCGGTACGGCCTGCGCAAGATCCTCCGCAACGTCGACCTCGCCGCCGAGCTGGGCGCGAAGACGTTCGTCATGTGGGGCGGCCGCGAGGGCGCCGAGTACGACGCCGCGAAGGACCTCTACGCCGCGCACGAGCGCTACGCCGAGGGCATCGACTCCGTCGCCGCCTACATCAAGAGCAAGGGCTACGACCTGCGGATCGCGCTCGAGCCGAAGCCGAACGAGCCCCGCGGCGACATCCTCCTGCCGACCGTCGGCCACGCGCTCGCGCTCATCGCGCGCCTCGACAACGGCGACATCGTCGGCCTCAACCCCGAGGTGGGCCACGAGCAGATGGCCGGCCTCAACTTCACGACCGGCATCGCGCAGGCGCTGTGGGCGGACAAGCTCTTCCACATCGACCTCAACGGCCAGCGGTCCATCAAGTACGACCAGGACCTCGTCTTCGGCCACGGCGACCTCTTCTCCGCCTTCGCGACCGTGGACCTGCTGGAGAACGGCTTCCCGGCCGGCGGCCCGCGCTACACGGGCCCGATCCACTTCGACTACAAGCCCTCGCGCACCGAGGACATGCAGGGTGTGTGGGACTCGGCGGCGGCGAACATGGCGACGTACATCCTGCTCAAGGAGCGGGCGCTGGCCTTCCGCGCCGACCCCGAGGTGCAGGAGGCGCTCGAGGCCGCCGGCGTCCTCGACCTCGCGCAGCCCACGCTCGCCGAGGGTGAGACGCTCGAGGACCTCCTCGCGGACCGCTCCGCGTTCGAGGAGCTCGACGTCGAGGCCGTCGCCGCGCGCGGCTTCGGCTTCGTCCGGCTCAACCAGCTCGCGCTCGAGCACGCGCTCGGCGCCCGCTGACCGACCGCACGCCAGCCGACGGGCGCCGGTTCCTGCGGGAGCCGGCGCCCGTCGCGTCGGCGCCACCGACCGACACCGACCGACACCGACCGACACGACCGACACGACCGACACCGAGGGAGTAGGCATGACACGCAGCGCACTGGTGGCCGGGGTGGACTCGTCCACCCAGTCCTGCAAGGTCGTCGTCCGCGACGCCACGACCGGCGCCCTCGTGCGCTCGGGCCGGGCGACCCACCCCGACGGCACCGAGGTCCACCCGCACCACTGGTGGGACTCCCTGCAGCAGGCCGTCGCCGAGGCGGGCGGCCTGGACGACGTCGCAGCGGTCGCCGTCGGCGGCCAGCAGCACGGCATGGTCGCGCTCGACGAGGACGGCGAGGTCGTCCGCGACGCACTCCTGTGGAACGACACCCGCTCCGCGCGCGCCGCGGCCGACCTCGTGGCCGAGCTGGGCGACGGCGACGTCGGCGTGGGTGCGGCGCGGTGGGCCGAGGCGGTCGGCTCCGTGCCCGTCGCCTCGTTCACCGTGACGAAGCTGCGCTGGCTGCGCGACGCCGAGCCGCAGAACGCTGCCCGCGTCGCCGCGGTCGCGCTCCCCCACGACTGGCTCACGTGGCGCCTCGCCGGGCACGGCCCCGCGGGCGACACGGGCAGGGCAGCGGACCTCGCGGCCCTGACCACCGACCGCTCCGACGCCTCCGGCACCGGCTACTGGTCGCCCGCCACGGAGGACTACCGCCGCGACCTCCTCGCCCTGGGCCTCGGCCGCGACGACGTCGTCCTGCCACGGGTCCTGGGCCCGACCGCGGTCGCGGGACGCCTGCCCGGCGGCGGCGCGCTCCTCGGGCCGGGCGCGGGCGACAACGCCGGTGCGGCCCTGGCGCTCGGCATGCGCCCGGGCGACGTCGCGCTGTCGATCGGCACCTCGGGCGTCGTCTCGGCCGTGACCTCGGCCCCGACGGCGGACGCGTCCGGCCTCGTGACCGGCTTCGCGGACGCCACGGGCTCCTACCTCCCCCTGGCCTGCACGCTCAACGCCTCGCGCGTGCTCGACGCCGCGGCCCGCATGCTCGGGGTCGACCACGCGGGCCTCAGCGAGCTCGCCCTGTCCGCGCCCGCCGGCGCCGACGGCCTGGTGCTCGTGCCCTACCTCGAGGGCGAGCGCACCCCGAACCGCCCGGACGCCACGGGCGCCCTGCACGGCCTGCGGCTGGCCAACACGACGCCCGCCCACCTCGCCCGCGCGGCGGTGGAGGGCATGCTGTGCGCCCTCGCGGACGGGCTCGACGCCCTGCGCGCCCAGGGCGTCGGGGTCGAGCGCATCCTGCTCATCGGCGGTGGCGCCCGGTCCACGGCGGTCCAGCGCATCGCCCCGGCCGTCCTCGGTCTGGACGTCGTGGTCCCCGAGCCCGGTGAGTACGTCGCCGACGGCGCCGCCCGGCAGGCCGCGTGGGTCCTCGCCGCCGCCGACGACGCCGCGGCCGAGCCCCCGCGCTGGGCGGCCTCCGGCACCGAGGTCGTCAGCGCCGCGGCGACGCCGCACGTGCGCGAGCAGTACGCCGCCGTGCGGGAGCTCACGGCGTCCCGGCCGGGCGCCTGACCCAAGCGGCACCAGGCGGTGCCCGGCACGCGGCCGGACACCGCACCCGACCGGTCGGCGGCAGGGATCCACGAGCACCCACGGGAGCCGTGCCGCCGACCTCGCCCGGACACCGGGCGCGAGAGAGGCCCCGTCCACGTGGACGGGGCCTCTCTCGTCGAGCGGGTGGCGCGGGGAGGTCAGCGGTTGTCGAACGCCGCCTTGACCTCCGCCGGGATCCGGCCGCGGTCGCTCACGGTGTAGCCGTTCGCGCGCGCCCACTCCCGGATCTCCGTGCTGCCGCCGGACGAACCGGAAGACCGGGCTCCTCTGCGCGCCGTGCTGCGGCTGCGGCCGCCGACGCGGCGGGAATGACCGACCCAGGTCGAGAAGGCGTCGCGCAGCTTCGCGGCGTTCTCGGCATTCAGGTCGATCTCGTAGGACACGCCGTCGAGCGAGAACGAGACGGTCTCGTCGGCGTCCCCGCCGTCGAGGTCGTCGATGAGCATGACGACATTCTTCTGAGCCATGGCGGTCAACTTCCTTCGCGCGTTCCGGGACTGACGGTGGAACCATACATCCACCGGGCGGAAAGCGTGCCCGGAATGCACACCATCACTTCCTGAGGACCCGGGACGGAAGGCTCCGCCGATCCTCGAAAGGCGTTCGGTCACGGCTCGTCGGCAAGGGACAGCAAAGGACTCCGTGTCCCGAGAATGCGAATTGCCGGCCCTGCCCGCACGCCCGGGCGCGGGGATCGGGGCACCCCGCCGAATCCGTGCCGCTGCCGCGAATCCGTGCGGACAATGGCACGGGTTCGGCGGGGTGCCCCGATCCCCGCGCCCGGGCGTGCGG
>NZ_CAMPHH010000221.1 GCF_946885855.1 uncultured Actinotalea sp.
GCGTCGTCATCCGGGATCGCGCCCGCCGCGACGCCGGGTGCGGCGGGCGTCGGGGCGGGCGTCGGGGCCGGGGTCGGTGCGGGAGTGCCCGTGGGGCGTCGTCCGATCACCACGGAGAAGGCGGTGTAGCCCACGAACCCGGCGAGAAGGATCACGCCGTCGAGCCGGCTCACCGTCCCGTCGAGCGCGAGGACCAGGAGCAGGACCGACAGGAACACCATGATCGGCAGGTCGAGCCGGACGAGGCGCAGCCGGACGGTGAGCGGCAGGACGACGGCCGAGACGCCGAGGATGAGCAGGATGTTGACGATGTTGCTGCCCACGACGTTCCCGACGGCGAGGTCGGGCGAGCCGGTGAACACGGCGTCGAGCGTCACGGCCAGCTCGGGCGTCGACGTCGCGACCGCCACCACGGTGAGACCGACGACGAGGGAGGACATCCCGAGCCGCCGCGCCAAGGACGAGGCGCCGCGCACGAGCGCCTCTGCACCGGCCACGAGCAGCACGAGGCCGCCGACGATCCGCACCAGGTCGAGCAGGTCCATGATCGGAGCCTAGGCGGCGTCCACGCGCGCTGCGCGCGGGGCTCAGCCGATGACCACGGGCACGGTCGCGTAGCCGCCCGCGGGGGGCAGCTCCCGCTCGCGAGGACGGTCCGGGTCCGGGGTGATCGTCGTCGTGGCCGCCAGGAGCGCCCGGACGAGGGCGCGGAGCTCGAGCGTGGCGAGCGGGCGCCCGGGGCAGACGTGCTTGCCGATCCCCCAGACCAGGTTGTCGGCCGCGTGCCCCTCCGGGTCGAAGGCGTCCGGATCCCCGAACGCGTGCGGGTCGCGGTTCGCGGCGGTCCAGTTGAGGACCACACGGGCCCCCGCGGGGAGGTCGCGCCCGCGGACCGTGACGGGGCGGGTGGTGACCCGCCGGTTGCCGACGAAGGGGTCGTCGATCCGGAGGATCTCGTCCAGCACGGCGTCGAGCTCACCGTCGCCCACGCCGGCCCGCAGCCGGTCCTGCAGCTCCCGGTCGTCCGCGAGGCGCGCGACGACGACGCCCGCGGCCAGGGCCATCGAGCCGAGGTCACCACCGGTCCAGTTGCGCAGGACGGAGACCACCTCCGCGTCGGTGAGCGGACGACCGTCCACCCGGCTGCGGACGAGCTCGGCCGTCACGTCGTCGGGCGCGCCCGGGGAGCGACGGGCAGCGGCGAGCTCCCGGACGATCGCGGTGAACCGCTCCGCGACCGCGGCGGTCCGGGCGCGGTCGCGGGAGCGGTTCGCGGCGCGGTGGTCGGCCATCCAGGCCAGGAGCGTGCCCTCGAGGTCGGGCGGCCAGCCGAGCCAGGCGCTCTGCGCGCGCACGGCGAAGCGGGCACCGAGGGCGACGGCGTCGAGACGGCCGGGGACGTCGAGCGCGGCCACCGCCGCGGACGCGACCCGGCCCACGACGGGCTCGAGCGCGGCCATCCGCTCCGGCGTGAAGAACGTGTCCACCACGGCGCGGAACGCCGTGTGCGTCGGGCCGTCGAGCCCGTTGGGCACCTGCAGGTGCGCGGAGACGGCGTTGGAGAACGTCTCGTGGTCCAGGGCGGCCCGCGTGACGTCGGCGTGGCTGAAGAGGGTCCAGGTGCCGTCCGGACCGTGCGCGACCGGGCACCGCGAGCGCGCCTCGTCGTACGCGGCGCGCGCGTCCCGGCGCACCCGGGGGCCACGGGGGTTCCAGTCCGGCGGGACCGGGTCGGTCCCGCCGCCCGGTGGCGCGACGACCGGTGCCGGACCCGGCTCGGCCGTGTCGGCGGGGGTGTGCTCGGTCATCGCGCCATCCTCTGCCGCGGTCCCGGTCGGGCGCCTCCCGGGGCGCCGTGACAAACCGCGGTCGGCCCGGGCGCGAGGTCGTCACGTCGACGCGCGGTCGTCGCTCCTGACCGCCGACCTCGGCACGGAGCGCCGACCTCGGCGACCTGCTCGCACGGGCGCACCGGCGCTCAGGACTCCGGCGACCCGGACGGCGCCAGCGGCTCCGTCAGGCGCGTGATGAGGACCGGCAGCGACCGCATGACCGTCGCCCGGGCGGCCGCGGCGCGGTCCGGCGCGCCGGCGAGGATCGCGTCGCGCAGCGCGGCGTCGTGCATCTCCACCACGAGACGCGTGAGGTCCGCCGGTTCGAGGACGAACCGCAGCCCGAGCGACCGGATGGTCGCGTCCAGCAGCGCCGCGAGCTCGCGCTGCACCATCTCGTTGCTGGCCAGGAAGCGCGGCGCCACCTCGGGGTCACGCATCGCGAGGAGCTCGAACTCCGCGTGGACGAGGTGCCACAGCCGGTCGTCGGGCAGCGCGTCGAAGATCTCGGCCATGAGCCGCGCGACCGTCTCCGGGTCGAGGCGCTCCCCGGGCACGGCGTCCGCGGTGAGCAGCCTGTCGAAGGTCGTCCGGAGGTGGTCCAGCCGCACCCGCCACTCCCGCTCGGCGAGGGCGAAGAACAGCTCGGTCTTGCTCTCGAAGTTGGAGTAGAACGCCCCGCGGGTGAACCCGGCGGCCTCGGCGATCGCCTCGATGGGCGTCGCGTGCACCCCCTGGGCGGCGAACAGCTCGTAGGCGGCGTCCATGAGTCGCTCGCGCGTGCGCTGCCGACGTGCGCTGTCCGCCCGCGGGACGTCGGGCCGGTCCTCCGCCACCTCGTGCACCTCCGCAGGGTATCGACGCCGGGACGGGAGGTGCCCGCCCGCCGTCCGACCGGTCTCCCGACGGGGGCAGCCACTGCAGCCACCGAAGCACGCCGGGGTGATGCCGTTCGCTGAGAACGGAGCCGAGCGGCGTTGTCGATGCACGAATGTATCGCATACATTGATGCATCCGATACGACGGCGTATCGAGCGTCCCGTCCCCCGACCACCGCGGAGTCCGTCGTGTCCTCCTCGCTCTACACGCTCGGCCGCTGGGCCGCCCGCGCCCGCCGCCTCGTCGTCCTCGCCTGGGTCGGGACGCTCGTCGTCGTCGGCGGCCTCGTCGGGCTGACGCAGCAGGGGCTGGACAACGCGGTGTCCATCCCCGGGACCGAGTCGCAGGAGGCCCTGGACCGCCTCGCGGCGACGTTCCCGCAGATCAGCGGCGCGTCGGCGCAGGTCGTTGTCGTCGCGCCCGAGGGCGCGACCGTGGAGGACCCGCAGGTCCGCCGACCGGTCGAGGAGACGGTCGACGCCCTCGGCTCCGTCGACGGCGTCGCCGCGGCGGTGTCCCCCTACGACGAGGTCCTGGCGGCCGGGGCCGTCGCCGACGGTGGCACGGCCGCGCTCGTCTCGGTCCAGATGGACGTCGGCGCGAGCGAGGTGACGGACGCGCAGAAGGACGCACTGGCCGACGTCGTCGCCGACCTCGAGGCCGCCCTGCCGGACGGCGCCCAGGCCGCGCTCGGCGGGGAGCTCTTCACCGCCGAGTTCCCCGAGCCGCACCTGGCGGAGCTCGTCGGGGTCGGTGTCGCGCTCGTCGTCCTGCTCGTGACCCTCGGCTCCTTCGTCGCCGCCGGCATGCCGCTCGCGAACGCCGTCGTCGGGGTCGGGCTGTCCCTCCTCCTGGTGCTGGGCGCCACGGCGTTCGCGCCGATCACCTCGACGACGCCCATGCTCGCGCTCATGCTCGGCCTCGCGGTCGGCATCGACTACGCCCTGTTCGTCGTCGCCCGGCACCAGGACCAGCTCCGACAAGGGCTGGAGGTCGAGGAGTCCATCGGGCGGGCCACCGCCACGGCCGGCTCGGCCGTCGTCTTCGCCGGCCTCACCGTGATGATCGCGCTGCTCGGCCTCGGCGTCGCGGGCATCCCGTTCCTCACGACGATGGGCGTCGCGGCCGCGGTCGCCGTCGGCATGGCCGTGCTGGTCTCGCTCACGCTGCTGCCCGCGATGATGGGCGCGGCCGGCGAGCGCCTGCGGCCCAGCCGGACCCCGCGCCGCGGCCGCCGCCCCGCCCGGACGGGCGAGACGCGCGCCACCGCCTTCTACCGTGGCTGGGTGCGCGCGGTGACCCGCCGCCCGTTGCTCACCGTCGTGGCGGTGCTGGCCGGCGTCGGCGCGCTCGCCGCCCCCGCGCTGGAGCTGCGGCTGGCCCTGCCGGACGCGGGCAACCTGCCGCGCGACTCCTCCGCGCGCGTGGCCTACGACCTGGTCTCGGAGAACTTCGGCGAGGGCTTCAACGGCCCCCTGGTCGTCACCGGCAGCATCGTCACCAGCACGGACCCGCTCGGCCTCATGGCCGACCTCGCCGCGGAGATCGAGGCGCTCGACGGCGTCGCGGCCGTCCCGCTCGCCACGCCCAACGAGACCGCGGACACCGGGATCATCCAGGTGGTGCCGGAGGGGGCGCCCGCGTCGGCGCAGACCGAGGCGCTCGTGCAGGAGATCCGCGACCTCGCGCCGGCGCTGGCCGACGAGTACGGCGTGGACCTCGCGGTCACCGGGTTCACCGCCGTCGGCATCGACGTGTCCGACAAGCTCGGCGCGGCCCTGCTGCCCTTCGCGCTCGTCGTCGTCGGGCTCTCGCTCGTTCTCCTGACGATGGTCTTCCGCTCGATCGCCGTGCCGCTCAAGGCCACGCTCGGCTACCTGCTCAGCGTGGGCGCGGCCTTCGGCGTCGTCGCCCTCGTCTTCGAGGAGGGCGTCGGGGCGGACCTGCTCCAGGTCGCCCGCACCGGGCCGGTCATCAGCTTCATGCCGATCGTCGTCATGGGCGTGCTCTTCGGGCTCGCGATGGACTACCAGGTGTTCCTCGTGTCCCGGATCCGCGAGGACTACGTCCACTCCGGCGACGCCCGCGGCAGCATCGAGACCGGCTTCGTCGCGTCGGCGAAGGTGGTCACGGCCGCCGCCGCGATCATGGTCGCCGTCTTCGTCGCCTTCGTGCCCGAGGGCGACTCGAACATCAAGCCGATCGCCCTCGCCCTCGCCGTCGGCGTCTTCGTCGACGCGTTCGTCGTCCGGATGGCGCTCGTCCCGGCGGTGCTGCAGCTGCTCGGCGACAAGGCGTGGTGGATGCCGCGCTGGCTCGACCGGCGCCTGCCGTCCTTCGACGTCGAGGGCGAGGGACTGACCAAGGAGCTGCAGCTCGCCGAGTGGCCCGAGCCCGGGGCGCGGGACCTCGTCGCGGCCGCGGGCCTGTCGCTCACCGACCCGCAGGACCCGGCACGGCACGTCTTCGCCGACGTGTCCGTGCGGGTCCCGGCCGGCACGTCGCTCGTCGTCCGCGGCGTCCCGGGCACCGGCGGGGACGGCCGGCCCGACGGCGGCTCCGGGTCCCGGGCGGTGGAGGAGGCCGTGAGCGCGCTGCTGCTGACCCTCGCCGGCCGCCTCGAGCCCGACGCGGGCCTGCTGACCGTCACCGGGCTCGTCCTGCCGGTGCGCGCCGCGACGGTCCGCTCGCGGGTCGCCGTCGTCCACCTGCCGTCCGCCGGCGCCGACGGCGTCGCGCGCGCCCTCGCCGAGCGGCCCGCCGTGCTCGTCGTCGACGGCGCCGACCACGCGCCGCCCGCGGCCCGGGAAGCCGTCGCCGCGCTGCTCACCCGCGAGGGCACGCCGCCCGTGGTCGTCGGGACCGTGACCGGGGACGGGGCGTCCGTGCTGCCCGCGGCGACCGACGCCGTCGTCGTCGACGTCGCCGGGACGGCCGAGCGCCGCGCCGAGTCGGTGGTGGCCCGGTGAGCACAGCCCGATCTGCAGCTCGATCCGCAGCCCGACCTGCCCCGCGCGCGCACCGCCCCGC
>NZ_CAMPHH010000222.1 GCF_946885855.1 uncultured Actinotalea sp.
GGCACACGCTCCGCCGGTACCCCGCCAGGCCCGTCGTCACCACCGCGGTGAGGAGACCGGCGAGAACGACGGCCAGGGAGGTCGCGTCGCGGACGCCGGCCAGGGCCGACGCGCCGTCCAGCGGGACGAACCAGACACACGTGTACGCGACGCCCGCCAGCACCATGGCAGCGACCGGGACGGCGGGGTGGTGACCCGAGGCCAGCCACGCCGTCCCGACGAGCGGGGCCAGGACACCGAGCGTGACGCCGCCGACCAGCGCGGGGTCGGCGCTCGCCGTGACCTCGGCGGACCACGTGGCCAACGACCCGGTCAAGGTCGTCCCGACCAGGACGAGCCCGACGACGACCAGGAGGGCGAGCCGGGAGCCCGGGGGCCTGGTGGCTGCCGGGTGCCCATGGCGGGGCGCGCGGGCCGGCAGCGCGGCGGGGGCGCCCACGGTCCCCGTACCGGCTCCCGTCGCCGACGTGGGGGACAGGCGGTCCATGCCTCGACCATCGGCACCGGGCGTGCCCGCGTGAGCGACTACTGTCGGCGCTTGTGACACCAGCGGAACGTGACGTCCAGCAGCCGGTCCGGGTCGCCGTCCTCGGCGCCGCAGGACGCATGGGGGCGACGGTGTGCGCGGCCGTCGACGCGGCCCCCGACCTGGAGCTGGTGGCGCGGGTCGACGCCGGCGACGACCTCGCGGCCGTGGGGCGCGCCGGCGCGGACGTGGCGGTCGACTTCACGGTGCCCGCCGTCACGGAGGCCAACGTCCACGCGCTCCTGGACCTCGGCGTGCACGCCGTCGTGGGCACGACGGGATGGGACGACGACGCGCTCCTGCGGGTCCGCCGTCACCTGGACCGGGCCGACGGGCTCGGCGTCCTCGTGGCGCCCAACTTCGCCCTGGGCGCCGTCCTCGCGATGGCGTTCGCGGCGCAAGCCGCGCGCTGGTTCGAGTCGGTCGAGGTCGTCGAGCTGCACCACCCCGACAAGGTCGACGCACCCAGCGGGACCGCGCGGCACACGGCGGAGGGGATCGCCCGGGCCCGCCGGGCCGCGGGTCTGGGGCCGGTGCCGGACGCCACGTCGCAGCAGCTGGACGGCGCGCGCGGCGCCGTCGTCGACGGCGTCCACGTCCACGCCGTCCGGCTGCGCGGCCTCGTCGCGCACGAGGAGATCCTGCTCGGCAACGCGGGGGAGCAGCTGACGATCCGGCACGACTCCTTCGACCGGAGCTCGTTCATGCCGGGCGTGCTGCACGCCGTGCGGAGCATCGGGCAGCGGCCCGGGCTGACGGTCGGTCTCGAGCACCTGCTCGACCTGGGCTGAGCCGTGCGACGCGGTCTGGTCGGCGCGGTCCTCCTCAGCGCGCTCCTCGTGGTGTACATCGTCGCGGTCGCCGACCGCGGGCTCGCCCTCGTGCGGACCGGTGAGGCCGTCGGCGTGGTGCTCGGGCTCGGGGTCCTCGTCCTGCCCGCCCTCGGGGCGTGGCTGCTCGTCCGGGAGTGGCGCCAGGCCGTCGCGGTCCAGCGGATGGCCGACGAGCTGGAGCGCGAGGGCCGCCTGCCGGTCGACGACCTGCCCCGCAGCCCGGGGGGACGGATCGACCGGGCCGCGGCGGACGAGGCGTTCGAGCGGGCCCGGGCCGAGGTCGAGGCGACCCCCGAGGACTGGGCCGCGTGGTTCCGTCTCGCGTTCGCCTACGACGCCTCCGGGGATCGCCGCCGGGCGCGGGAGGCCCTGCGGACGGCGGCCCGGCTGCACCGCCGTCGCTGAGGCGTTCGGGCACGGACCGTCAGATCTCGGCGGACCAGCGGTGCTCGGCGACGCTGCGCGGGCCCGTGCCGTCCTCGTCCGGCCCGTCCGAGGCCAGCTCGCGCCGGGAGCCGTCCGGGCCCAGCCCGGCCGCACCGAGGAACTGCTCGCGCGCCGCGTCGCCGTCGAGCACCCAGGTGCGGACGTGCCCAGCGCCCGTCTCCCGCCCGAGGTCGACGCAGGCGGCGAGCAGGCGCGATCCGTGGCCGCCGCGCTGGTGCTCCGGGTCGACCTCCAAGGCCACGACCTCGATGCCGTCCGCCACGGGGGCGGACGCGGCGAACCCGACCACCCGCGGCCCGTCGCACGCCACGAGGACCCGGTGGCCGCCCGTGGGCGGTGCGGTGATCGCCTGCGCCCACTGCTCCTGCACCGCGCGCGCGTCGAGCTGCTCGAGCACCTCGGCCCCCAGCACCTCGCCGTGGCTCGACCGCCACGCACGCAGCTGGGTCCGCGTGATCGCGGCCTCGTCGCCGGGGGTCGCGGGGCGGACGGAGACGTCGGCGGTCTCGCGGAACAGGGCCATGCGTCGCAGGCTAGCAACGCGTCCCGGGTGCTCCCGTGCCGGTCCGGCCCGGGTGCAGGACGCTCAGGTCAGCGCACGCAGACCCGCCGCCACGACCGCGGCGAGCACGACGACCACGACGAACGGCGCGCGCAGCGCGAGCGCGACGGCGGCCACGGCCAGGGCGGCCGCGCGCGCGTCGAGCACGACGGCGCCGCCGGCCGTGAAGGCCTGGACGGCCACGAGCGCCCCCAGGAGCGCCACGGTGACGAGCGAGGCGACGCGGGCCACGCGCGGCCGGGCCAGCCAGTGCTCGGGCACGCGGTGGCCGGCCAGCTTCGTCGCGAAGCACACGGCGCTCGCGGCGAGCACGGCGACCCAGGTCGTCACGTAGGGGCTCACGGGGCGCTCTCCGGTCCGTGCGGGGCGGACTCCGGGTGCGCCCGCAGCGCGCTCGGCTCGCCCGGGGACCGCCAGCCCACGAGCACGGCGACGAGCGCGGCGGCGAGCACCGGCACGCCCGCCGGCGCGACGGGGGTGAGCAGGAGCGCGACGACGACGGCGCCCGCGGCCACGCCTTGCGCGGGGCGGCTCGCCAGGCGGGGCCACAGCAGCCCGAGGAAGGCGGCCGCCGCGGCCGCGTCCAGGCCCCACCGGGTCGGGTCACCGAGGGCGTCGCCGACCAGCGCACCCGCCAGGGTGAAGAGGTTCCACAGGGCGAAGACGCCGAGCCCGGTCCACCAGAAGCCGACCCGGGCGGTGGCCGCGTCGGGCTGGGCGCTCGCCACGGCGGCCGACTCGTCGATCGTCACCTGGGCCGCCGCGAGGCCCCGGGCGCCCCGCGCGTGCAGGAGCGGCGCCATGACCGCGCCGTACAGGGCGTTGCGTGCGCCCAGCAGCCCGGCGGTGGCGACCGCCGCCACCGGGGCGCCGCCGGAGCCGAGGACGCCGATGAACGCGAACTGCGAGCCGCCCGTGAACATGAGCAGGCTCAGGGCCGCCGTCTGCCACAGGTCCAGTCCCGCGGCGACCGACAGCGCCCCGAAGGAGATGCCGTAGACGCCGGTGGCCAGCGACACCGAGACGGCCTGGCGCACGGCGCCGCGACGGGCAGCGCGGGCGTCGTCGGCGGCGGGCACGGGGAGCAGTATCGCGCGCGGCCGCACCCTCTCGGACGGGCCTACCATGACGCGCATGCCGGACGACGCCGTGCCCCCGCCCCCGCTGCCGACCGCGCCCGGCAGCACCCCGTACGAGGACCTGCTGCGCCGGGTCATGGAGACGGGGACCCCGAAGGCGGACCGCACCGGCACCGGCACCCGGAGCGTCTTCGGGCACCAGATGCGCTTCGACCTCACCGCGGGCTTCCCGCTGGTGACGACGAAGAAGGTCCACCAGCGCTCGGTCGTGTACGAGCTGCTGTGGTTCCTGCGGGGCGACCCGAACGTCCGCTGGCTGCAGGAGCACGGCGTGACCATCTGGGACGAGTGGGCCGGGCCGGACGGTGACCTCGGGCCGGTCTACGGCGTGCAGTGGCGGTCGTGGCCGACCCCGGACGGCGGCACGGTCGACCAGCTCGCCCAGGTCGTCGAGACGCTGCGCCGCGACCCGGACTCGCGGCGCATGGTCGTCTCCGCGTGGAACGTCGCCGACATCCCGCGGATGGCGCTCGCGCCGTGCCACGCCTTCTTCCAGTTCTACGTCGCCGAGGGCCGGCTGTCCTGCCAGATCTACCAGCGCAGCGCCGACCTGTTCCTCGGTGTTCCCTTCAACATCGCCAGCTATGCGCTGCTGACGCACATGGTCGCCCAGCAGGCGGACCTCGAGGTCGGCGACCTCATCTGGACCGGCGGCGACTGCCACATCTACGACAACCACGTGGAGCAGGTCCGCGAGCAGCTGTCCCGGGAGCCGTACCCGTGGCCGCACCTGGAGCTGCGCCGCGCCGCGTCGCTCGACGCCTACACGTTCGAGGACGTCGAGGTCGTCGGCTACCGGCACCACCCGGCCATCAAGGCCCCCGTGGCGGTCTGAGGCACCGGCGTGCTGGGGATGATCTGGGCGCAGGCCCGCGGCGGCGTCATCGGTCGTGACGGCACGATGCCGTGGCACGTCCCGGAGGATCTCGCCCACTTCCGGGCGACGACGCGCGGGCACGTCGTCGTCATGGGACGGGCGACCTGGGACGCGCTGCCGGAGCGGTTCCGGCCGCTGCCGGACCGCGAGAACGTCGTGCTGAGCCGTCGGCCGGGTCTGCGGCTGCCGGGCGCGCAGGTCGTCGGGTCGGTCGAGGCCGTGCCGGCCCTCGCCGCGGGACGCCAGGCGTGGGTGATCGGCGGGGGGCAGGTGTACCGGGCGTTCGAGCCCGTCGCCGACCGGCTCGTGGTGACCGACATCGACCTCGCCGTCGACGGCGACACGTGGGCGCCGGACGTCGACGCGGCCCGCTGGGCCGAGGTGTCGACGGACCCGCCGGACGGGTGGGCGACGTCCACCTCGGGGGCGCGGTACCGGATCCGGACGCTCGTGAGGCGCTGACGGCGCTGCGCTGACGGCGCTGGGCCGCCGGGGCTCGTTCACGGCGCTGCGCCGACGGCGCGGCCGGGTGCCGCGCGGTCGCACGGACGGCCGCTCCGGCACCCCGGTGCGCACCGTGGGCACCCCCGGCGTGGGCCCCGGCGCGGCGGTAGTTTGTCCGCCATGGTGTCGACCTCTGCCCACCGCCCGTTCGGGGCGGTCCTCACCGCCATGGTGACCCCGATGACCGACGACGGCGCCGTCGACCTCGAGGCCGCCGCTCGCCTCGCCCGCCACCTCGTCGACCACGGTCACGACGGGCTCGTCCTCAACGGCACGACCGGCGAGGCGCCCACGACCCACGCGCCCGAGAAGGCCGACCTCGTCCGGGCGGTCGTCGACGCCGTGGGGGACCGCGCCGTCGTCGTCGCCGGTGCGGGCTCGAACGACACCGCGCACGCCGTCCGGATGGCCGAGCAGGCCGCGGAGGCCGGCGCGCACGGGCTGCTCGTCGTGACGCCGTACTACTCCCGGCCCTCGCAGGAGGGCGTGTACCGGCACACGGTGGCCGTCGCGGACAGCACCGACCTGCCGGTCATGCTCTACGACGTCCCGGGCCGCACCGTGGTGCGCTACTCCGACGCCGTGCTCGACCGGCTCGCCGAGCACGACCGGGTCGTCGCGATGAAGGACGCCACGGGCGACGTCGTCGGCGCGCTGCACCGGATCCGGCGCACCGGCCTCGCGTGGTACTCCGGGGACGACCCCCTGACGCTGCCGTTCCTCGCGCACGGCGCGGTCGGCGTCGTGAGCATGGCGGGCCACCTCGTGGGCGACCTCATCGCGGAGATGGTCCGCGCGGTGGACGCCGGTGACCTCGCCGGGGCGCGGGA
>NZ_CAMPHH010000223.1 GCF_946885855.1 uncultured Actinotalea sp.
CGTCGGCGTCCTCGTCCTGGTGCTCACCGGGTGCGCGGCACCGGAGGAGCTGGTTCCCACCCTCGTCACCCCGCCGGTGCCGACCGCGAGCGCCCCGGGGCCGACGGCACCCACTGCGACCGCGAGTCCCGCGGCGCCGGGCCCGCGCGAGGTGCCGGGCCCCGCCCTGCCGGCCGCGACCGCCGAGCCGCAGGACGTCCTCACCGGCCTGCCCGCGCCGTGGGACCTCGCCTTCCTGCCCGGCGGCGCGGTCCTGGTGACGCTGCGGGACGCCGCCGAGGTGCTGCTGCTGCGCGACACGGGGCTGGTGACGCTCAGCGGGCCCGGCGCCGAGGAGCTCGCGGCCGGCACCGTGACCGGTGGCGAGGGCGGTCTGCTCGGCGTCGCCGTCGACCCCGAGGGCGGGAGCGGGGAGGGCGTGGCCGTCCACCTCTACCGCACCACCGACGCCGGGAACGAGGTGGTGCGGACCGTCCTCGACCCGGACGCCGGCACCCTGGGGCCGCTCGATCCGGTCCTCACCGGGATCCCGGCCGAGGGCACGCACAACGGGGGGCGCCTCGCGTTCGGGCCCGACGGGTTCCTCCACGTCGCGACCGGCGACGCCCAGGACCGCGGTGCGAGCCGTGACCCGTCCTCGCTCGCGGGCAAGATCCTCCGGATCACGGCCGACGGCGAGCCGGCGCCCGGCAACCCGTTCCCGGGCAGCCCCGTCCTGAGCCTCGGGCACCGCAACGTCCAGGGTCTGGGCTGGCACGCCGACGGCACGCTGGTCGCCAGCGAGTTCGGCCAGAACACGCTCGACGAGCTCAACCTCATCCGTCCGGGCGGTGACCACGGCTGGCCCGACGTCGAGGGCACGGGCGGGGGGCCGGGCCTCGTCGACCCCGTCGTCACCTGGTCCACCGACGTCGCCTCGCCCAGCGGCCTCGCCGTCACGGACGACGCCGTCTACGTCGCCGCGCTGCGCGGGGCGCGGCTGTGGGAGGTGCCGTGGGCCGACGGCGGCGTGGCGGGCGAACCCGTCGCGCACCTCGTCGGCGAGCTCGGCCGGCTGCGGCACGTCGCCGCCGGCCCCGACGGCGCGCTGTGGGTGCTGACGAACAACACGGACGGTCGCGGGGACCCCCGCGAGGGCGACGACCGGCTGGTGCGGCTGCTCCCGCCGTGACGGTGGTGCGTCGGCCCGGTCAGCGGTGACGGGCCCGCTCACTAGGATCGGTGCCCATGGCCCACATCCTCTCGGCGGTCGCGTGGCCGTACGCCAACGGCCCCCGCCACCTCGGACACGTCGCCGGCTTCGGCGTCCCCTCCGACGTCTTCAGCCGGTACATGCGGATGGCGGGCCACGAGGTGCTCATGGTCTCCGGCACCGACGAGCACGGCACGCCGATCCTCGTCCAGGCGGACAAGGAGGGGACGACCGCCCGGGAGCTCGCGGACCGCAACAACCGGATCATCGTGGAGGAGCTCGCCGCGCTCGGCTGCTCCTACGACCTGTTCACCCGGACCACGACGGCGAACCACTACGCCGTCGCCCAGGAGCTCTTCCGGCAGGTCCACGCGAACGGCTACATGGTCGAGCGGACCACGAGCGGGGCGATCTCGCCGTCGACGGGCCGCACGCTGCCCGACCGCTACATCGAGGGCACGTGCCCGATCTGCGGGTACACCGAGGCCCGCGGCGACCAGTGCGACTCGTGCGGCAACCAGCTGGACCCGACCGAGCTCGTCGAGCCGCGCAGCCGCATCAACGGCGAGACGCCGCAGTTCGTCCAGACCCAGCACTTCTTCCTCGACCTGCCGGCGCTCGCGGACGCGCTCGCAGCCTGGCTGGACGAGCGCGAGGCGGCCGGGACGTGGCGGCCCAACGTCATCCGGTTCAGCCGGAACATCCTCCAGGACATCAAGCCGCGCGCCATGACCCGGGACATCGACTGGGGCATCCCGGTGCCCCTGGAGGGCTGGGAGGACCAGCCCACCAAGCGGCTGTACGTGTGGTTCGACGCGGTCATCGGCTACCTGTCCGCGTCCATCGAGTGGGCGCGGCGCCTCGGGCAGCCCGATCGGTGGCGCGAGTGGTGGAACGAGCCGGAGGCGCTGTCCTACTACTTCATGGGCAAGGACAACATCACCTTCCACTCGCAGATCTGGCCGGCCGAGCTGCTCGGGTACGCCGGGCGGGGGGCGCGCGGCGGGGAGCCGGGGGTCTACGGCGAGCTCAACCTGCCCACCGAGGTCGTGTCCTCGGAGTTCCTCACCATGGAGGGCAAGCAGTTCTCCTCCTCCCGCGGCGTCGTCATCTACCTGCGCGACGTGCTCGAGCGGTACCAGGTCGACGCGTTGCGCTACTTCATCTGCGCGGCCGGACCCGAGAACTCCGACTCGGACTTCACCTGGCGCGAGTTCGTCACGCGCACCAACGGGGAGCTCGTGGCCGGCTGGGGCAACCTCGTCAACCGCACCGCGTCGATGATCGCCAAGAGCTTCGGCGAGATCCCTGCGCCCGGACCGCGCACGACCGCCGACGACGCCCTGCTGGACACCGTGCGCGCGGGCTTCGAGACGGTCGGCGGACTCATCGGCCGGCACCGCCAGCGCCAGGCGGTGGGCGAGGCGATGCGCGTCGTCGGCGAGGTGAACAAGTACGTCACCGACCAGGCGCCGTTCAAGCTCAAGGGCGAGGACGAGCGCGAGCGGCTCGCCACGATCCTGCACACGGCCGCCCAGGCGGTGTGGTGCTGCAACACGCTGCTCGCGCCGTTCCTGCCGCACTCGGCCAACGCGGTGCACCGCGCCCTCGGCGGGAGCGGCGACTTCATGCCGATGCCGCGCGTGGAGGAGGTCACCGACCTCGACGACGGCAGGCCGTACCCGGTCATCACCGGCGAGTACTCCACGACGCCGCCGTGGGCGTTCACCGAGGTGCCCGTCGGGGCGCCGGTCGCGAAGCCCACCCCCATCTTCACCAAGCTCGACGACGCCGTGGTGGAGGAGGAGCTGGCGCGGCTGCGCGGCGAGGAGGACTGACGTGGCCGACCACGACGCCTCGGGGACCCCGGCGCCACGGCGCGGTGGCCGGGACCGGTCCTGGCCGCCGCTGCCCGAGCCGTTGCCGCACCCCGTCGTCGACGACCACACCCACCTGGACCACGCGGCGCCCGGCGCCGGGGGCTTCGACGGCGGCGCGGACGCGCCGACGCTCCCCGAGCAGGTGGCGCGCGCCGCCGCCGTCGGCGTGACGCGGATGGTGCAGATCGGGTGCGACCTGCCCGCGGCCCGGTGGACGGATGCCGTCGTCCGCGAGCAGCCGGCCCTGCTCGGCGGGGTCGCCCTGCACCCCAACGAGGTGCCGCTGCACGCCGGGGTACGGGAGGTCGCCCCGGACGGGCTCGAGCCCGACCCCCGCGAGCACCACGCCGTGCCGCTGGACGAGGCGATGGCCGAGATCGCGGCGCTGGCCGCCGGCAACGACCGCATCCGCGCCGTCGGGGAGACGGGCCTGGACTTCTTCCGCGCCGGGGAGGCGGGGCGGCGCGTGCAGCGCGAGGCGTTCCGTGCGCACATCGCCCTGGCGAAGGAGCTCGGGCTCGTCCTGCAGATCCACGACCGGGACGCGCACGAGGACGTCGTCGAGGTGCTCCTCGCCGACGGCGCCCCGGAGCGGACGGTCTTCCACTGCTTCTCCGGCGGCGCCGCGATGGCCCGGCTCTGCGTGGAGCAGGGCTGGTACCTGTCGTTCGCCGGCACGGTGACCTTCGGGGGCGCCCACGAGCTGCGGGCGGCGCTGCGGGAGGTGCCGCCCGGGCTGCTCCAGGTGGAGACGGACGCCCCGTACCTCACGCCGCACCCCTACCGCGGCCGGCCGAACGCGCCGTACCTCACCGCCGCGACCGTGCGACGCGTGGCCGCCGAGCTCGAGGTGGACCTCGAGCAGCTGTGCCGGACCCTGTGGGCGACGGCGGAGGACCTCTACGGCCCCTGGTGACCGGTCACCGCGCGGCCCCGTCCCGGAGCCGCGCGAGGACGTGACCCGGGACCTCGGACTACCCGCGGCCGTGTCCTTTCCGTTACCGTCGACCCGGCCCTCCGCGCGACGGGCCACGCCCTCGCCCCCGACGGACGGACCCGACGTGCCCCAGAACCCTGCCGGCCCGACCCGCCGCGAGCTGCGTCGTCAGCAGCGTCGCCGGGGTGGGGCGGTCAGGACGGCGCGGTCCACGGCGCAGGTCACGGTGCTGGCGCTCGTCGTCGGCGGGACGGCGGCCTTCGCCTCGCAGGCGCCGGCGAGGCCGCTGTCCGAGCTGCTCGGCGGCAGCTCCGTCGCGGCCGACGGCGTCGCGGGCCTCGGCCTGCGCGAGGCGCTCGCACCCGCCTCGCGCGGCGCGGCGACCGAGCGGGACGCGCTCGCGGTGGGCCGGACCGTCGAGCTCGCCGTGGACGGAAGGACCGACGAGCTCCTCACCAGCGCCTCGACCGTCCGTGAGGTGCTGCTGGAGGCCGGGCTCGTGCTCGGCGAGCACGACCGGCTCTCGGTCCCGCTGGACGCGGAGGTCGTCGACGGGCTCGCCGTGGAGGTCACGCGCGTGGTCACCGAGATGCGCACGGAGACCGTGACGCTCCCGTTCGAGACGGTCCGCGAGGAGGACCCGGACCTGCTCGAGGGACGCGAGGTCGTCGTCACGGAGGGCCGGGACGGCGTTCGCACGGTCGGGTACGAGGCGCACCTCGTGGACGGCGTCGAGGTGGACCGTCGCGTGCTGGTCGAGACGGCCGTCTCCGAGCCCGTGACGCAGATCGTGCGGGTCGGGACCCGCACGGCGCCCCCGGTGCCGTCGGTCCCCTCGGCTCCTCCCGTCGACCCGGGGACGTCCCGGGCGATCGGCCGCGACATGGTGCTCGCGCGGGGCTGGGGCGAGGACCAGTGGGCGTGCCTCGACGCGCTGTGGACCAAGGAGAGCAACTGGCGCGTCAACGCCGCCAACCCGTCCAGCGGCGCGTACGGCATCCCCCAGTCGCTCCCGGGCTCGAAGATGGCGACGGCCGGCGCCGACTGGCAGACCAACCCGGCCACCCAGATCACGTGGGGGCTGGGCTACATCGCCGGGCGCTACGGGACCCCGTGCGAGGCCTGGGCGCACTCGAAGGCGCGGAACTGGTACTGACCGGTACCGATCTGACGACCCCGGGCGGTGACGTTGCTCCGTCCGGGCGTGTTGCCGACCTGCGGTTCACCAGGCAACTTGACCTCCACATGACCTGATCGGGGCGCACGCAATGCGCTGACCTGCGGCGACGTGCTGCTGTGACGTCGACCACGGCCCTTGGCCCGCGGTCACGGATCGGTTACGGTGCCGTGTCGCCCCTGGTTGGCGCGCCCGGCATCTGATATTGGAAGGTCCTCTCCGGATCGTCCGTGTCCGCGGGTCCCGACCGACCGGCCCCCGCCGCGGGGTGACGACGCACCACCCAGCGCACCACCGGCCCCTCGGGGTCGGGCATGACGGCCGGATCAGGGACCGGAACCGCCGCGCGACCGCCTTCGCGGTCGTCGACGGGCGCCACGACGGCGCTGCCGCCCCTGTGCCCGGGACGACCGACGTCTGGACACCTGTGACCTTCCCCTCCCTCCGCCGCGCGCTCTCGCGCAGGCCGCAGCCCCGCACCACCCCCT
>NZ_CAMPHH010000224.1 GCF_946885855.1 uncultured Actinotalea sp.
GGGGTCGATGGCGGGGTAGGCGTCCGTCAGACCGACGCCGGCGGTCGGTGGCAGCTCCATCGCTGGCCCCTTCGGTCGAGTGCAGTGGCACGACCCTACGCGCAGTGATCTTGACCCGCACCGTGAGCGGAAAACTCGTTCACCTGTCGGGCACCCGGGTGTCCAGACGGCGGATCAGCCGGCCTCCGCGGCCCGGGCGAGGTCCTCGAGGTCGGCGCGCAGCGCGCGTTCGACGGATCGTCGCGCGAGCGGACCGGTCACGACGGCGAGGACGCGACCGACGGGCGTCGTCGCGTGCGCGCCGAACGTGATCGTGACGTCGGTCGCGGCACCGGTGGGCGTGAACGTGAACGTCGAGACGTACCGGGCACCGCCGCTCGCCGCCTCCACCGTGTACGACCGGTGCTCCTCGACGGAGGTCACCTCCAGCACTTCCGAGGCTTCCCGGCCGAACATCGTCCGGGTCTCCCGCCACCGTGTCCCCACGGCGAACGGCCCGCCGGTGAGCACCTCGACCCGCGTCACCCCGCTCAGGGTCGTCGGCGCCCGCTCGAGGTCGGTGGCGAGGTCCCAGACGCGCTGCGCGGGGGCGTCGACGTGACGGGTGATCTCGATCTTCTGCACGGGGTTCCTCCTCCTGGGGTGCACGCCGGACGGGGTCGGGGCCTCGGTCAGGCCTCCGCGGCCCCCGCGTCCGGCTCGGCCGCGTCCACGTCGACGAGCTCGATCAGCACGTCGCCGGCCAGCTCCAGACCCTCGACCTCGCGCAGCCGCTGGACGAGCTGCTGCGCCGCGAGCCCGAGGTGGTGGTGCAGGGCCTGGCGGGTGTCGGCCAGCAGGGCGAGGGCGTACTCGTCCGACGCCTCGAGGTCGGGCACCGTCTCCACGGCGCTGAGACCGGGATCGACCTGCTCGAGGTCCATCGTGAAGGCGCCGCTGAGGTGGAACGCGAACCTCGCCATGGCGTGAGCGTAGGGCCTGCCGCCGACGGTCGTTCCGGGACCGTCACCGCCGGTCGGCCAGGCCGACGACGCCGGTCCCGCTCCCTCTCCGCGTTCTGCCGCCGGTCGACCACCGTGCGAAGACCGAGGGCGTGCAGGTCGGCCCACCCACGGTCCGTGCCGGCGTCGACGTTCTCGGAGCGGATGAAGACACCGCGCGGCGTCGCACCGCCCCCGGTCAGCGGCAGGCCGCCGAGGTCACGGGCGTTGACCAGTCCGTCGACAGTCAGGGCACGCACGGCCCGGACGTGACGGCGCGCGTTTCCCGGATCTCAGGAAGCCGATCGCAGACGGTGAAGCGGGACTCCACCACGTCGCGGTACCGATCAACAGGAGCTGTCGCCCGCGACGAGTGAACCCCGCCAGGTCCGCAACCGTTGCACGGTGCACTCCGCCAGGCCCACCGCTGCCAGGAGCGCATCGACATCCAGACCCGCGAGCGCGTCACGGAAGGCCCGCTCCGTGCTCGTGCCCCGGCGGGCAAGGATCGCCTCACGCACCGGCTCGTCGTTCTCGCGCCCGGTGGCCTGGGCGAGCGCGTCAGCGTTTCGCACCGTTGCGAGGTAGTCGTCGACGATCGCGTCCGGCTCCACGCCGGCCAGGCTGAGCAGGAGCATCGCCACAAGACCGGTCCGGTCGCGCCCCGACATGCAGTGGAAGAGGACCCCTCCGTCGTCGGCGTCGGCCACGGCAGCGAGCGCGGTGCCGGCCCGCTCAGGCATGGCCGCCAGGTGCGGCAGGAAGTACGCGGCCGTGCCCCACAGGCCGCTGTCCGCGTAGTCGCGCCAGAAGTCGGAGTTCTCGAGGCCGTCCAGGTCGAGGTGAGCGGTGGCAACCCAGTCGGGCCGACGACTCCGGTCCCGCCCCCGCTCGGCGTCCTGCCGCAGGTCGACGACCGTACGGATGCCGAGGGCGTACAGCTGGTCCCAGCCGCGGGCCGTGACGGCGTCGACGTTCTCGGAGCGGAAGAAGACACCGTGCGGCGTCGTCCCGCCGCCGATCAGCGGGAGGCCCCCGAGGTCACGTGCGTTGAACAGGCCGTCGACGGTCAGAGCACGCATGGCCGGACGATATGGCACGCATTCAGGCAACCGGGCTCAGACGTTGAACCTGAACTCGACCACGTCGCCGTCGTCCATCACGTAGTCCTTGCCCTCGATGCGCGCCTTCCCCGCCGCCCGGGCCGCCGCGATGGAGCCGGCTTCGACGAGGTCCTCGTAGGCGACGACCTCGGCCTTGATGAAGCCGCGCTCGAAGTCGGTGTGGATGACGCCCGCCGCCTGCGGGGCCGTCCATCCCCGGCGGATCGTCCACGCGCGGGCCTCCTTCGGCCCGGCGGTGAGGTAGGTCTGCAGGCCCAGGGTCTCGAAGCCGACGCGCGCGAGCTGGTCCAGGCCGGACTCCTCCTGACCGGTCGAGGCGAGCATCTCCGCCGCGTCCTCCGGGTCCAGCTCGACGAGCTCCGACTCGAGCTTCGCGTCGAGGAAGATCGCCTCGGCCGGCGCGACGAGCTCGCGCATCCGCGCCTTCATCGCCTCGTCGGCGAGCCCGGCCTCGTCCGTGTTGACGACGTAGATGAACGGCTTGGAGGTCAGCAGCTGGAGCTGCTTCAGCGCCGCGGCGTCGACGCCCGCCTTCGCGAGCCGCTCCCGCGCGGCGAAGATCGTCGAACCCTCCGCGAGCACCTCGTACGCCTTCTGGGCGGCGGTGAGGACGGCCGGGTCGGTCTTCTTGCCCCGGACCTCCTTCTCCAGCCGCGGGACCTGCTTCTCCACGGTCTGCAGGTCCGCCAGGACGAGCTCGGTGTTGATCGTCTCCAGGTCGTCCGCCGGGTCGACCTTGCCGGCGACATGGTGGACGTCCTCGTCCGTGAACGCCCGCACCACCTGGCAGATCGCGTCCGCCTCGCGGATGTTGGCCAGGAACTGGTTGCCCATGCCCTCGCCCTCACTCGCGCCGCGGACGATGCCCGCGATGTCGACGAAGGACACGGTCGCCGGCACGACCCGCTCGCTGCCGAAGACCTCCGCGAGCCTCTCCAGCCGCGGGTCCGGCAGGGACACCACCCCGATGTTGGGCTCGATCGTCGCGAACGGGTAGTTCGCCGCGAGGACGCCCGCGCGGGTGAGCGCGTTGAAGAGGGTGGACTTGCCGACGTTGGGCAGACCGACGATGCCGATGGTGAGAGCCACGGGCGGCAAGTCTACGGGGCCGTCCGAAGCCCGCCGGGACCCCGGGACCTTCCGCCCCCGTCAGGCCATGGCCACCAGCCGCTCCATGAGGTACGGCGCGCGCCGGTCGTACAGGACCCCGCCCTGCTGCACGCCGACGGCCAGCGCGATCGCCCCGACGACGAGGGACGTCGCCGCCGCAGCCCAGCCGAGACCGGCGGAGCCCGTCGACGCCGCGAGCAGCGTGAGGACGACGCCGGGAGCGGCGAGCACGAGGAGCGCGGCCGTCCCGGCGAGCTGCGAGAGCAGCAGCGCGGACGACCCGCCCTGCGGCGAGGCGAAGGGGCTCTCCCCCGGCTTCGGGACCGGCACGACGAGCTGCGCCGACGCGACGCTGGCCAGTCCCAGGGCCGTCGCCAGGACGCCGGCGTCGAGCGCCAGGAGCGGGAGCGCCAGCTCCCACCGACCGGTGATCGCGAGCCCCACCACGGTGATGACGACGGCCGCGGGCAACCCGAGGGCCGCGGCCGCCACGACCCGTCCGAGGCGGTCCTGGACGCCTCGGACCGGCGCGGCGAGGTGGGTCCAGAACGCCGTGTGGTCGTAGGCCACGTCCGCGGAGATCGCCCAGCCCATGAGGTAGGCCGCGACGGGACCGGCGGCGAGGAGGAGGCCGTCGTTGCCGAGGAAGGCGAAGAGCACGGGCAAGAGGGGCACGACGACGACGCTGCCCGAGTACCGGGGGTCCCGTCGCCAGTACGTGAGGCACCGCGCCGCCACCGCCCAGGTCGGGGATGCCGGGACCCGGCCGAGCAGGCCGAGACCGGAGGCCGGACGCGCCGACGACGACGCCCCGGGCCGGCGGACGAGCGAGGCGGCCAGGGCACGGTCCCACGCCAGGACGAGCAGGCCGAGGACGCCGAGCACGAGCAGGAGGCGCAGCCCGAGCGCACCCCAGTCACCGGCTGCGGCGTCGGCGCCGAGGGCCCACGGTGCGCCGAGGGGCGTCCACGCGGCGACGTCGGCGATCCGCGGGAGGCGGTCCTGCAGGGCGGCGAGGCCCTGGCCCACGCCCGTGAGGATCGGGCCGAGAAGCATGAGCGGGACGATCGCGACGATGGCGATGAGGTCACGCGCCCGGCGGTTGCCCAGCGCCGGGCCCAGCAGGGTCGTCAGCACGCGGGCCCCGAGGACGGCGGTGGCCGCGCCGACGGCACCACCGACGACACCGACGAGGACCGCCGGGCCCTCGCGCGCCCAGACGAGTCCCGAGGCCAGGGCGCCGAGCACGGTCACGAGACCCGGCACGCCGACCAGGCTCGCCAGGAACAGCCCGACGGCGAGGTCCCGGCGGCGGAGCGCGAACGTGACGAACCGGTCGATCTGGAGCGTCGCGTCCAGCCCGAAGGCGAGCAGCGGGACGATCCACCACCCGGCCACGAGCACGGTGCCGAGCAGCACGAGGGCGGTGCGCCGCAGCTCGAGGTCCGCCGTGACCGCGAGGACCACGACGCTGGTGACCGCCAGCGCCAGGACCCCGAGCCCGTAGACGGCGGCCAGCACCAGGCCGACGACCTGCCACACCCCCCGCTTGAGGCCGTTGCGCAGCAGGCTCAGCTTCAGTCGGACGAGGTGCGCAACCACGCGAGACCCTCCGTCCGCGTCGTGCCGCCGACGAGCTCGACGAACCGTTCCTCGAGCGTCCGGCCGGCGCGCACGTCGTCCACCGTGCCGGCCGCCAGGACCCGGCCCTCCGAGATCACGGCGACGTGGTCGCACATGCGCTGCACGAGGTCCATGACGTGCGACGAGACGATGACGGTCCCGCCCGTGCCGACGAAGTCGGTGAGGATCTGCCGGATGTTGGCGGCCGAGACCGGGTCGACCGCCTCGAAGGGCTCGTCCAGGACGAGGACCCGCGGTGCGTGGACGAGGGCGCAGGCCAGTGTGATCTTCTTCGTCATGCCGGCGGAGTAGTCGACCACGAGCGTGCCTGCCGCCTCGGCCAGGTCCAGCGCCGCGAGGAGGTCCGCGGTCCGTGCCGTGACCGTCGGCCGGTCCAGTCCCTGCAGGAGTCCCGCGTAGGTGACGAGCTGGGCACCGGTGAGCCGGTCGAACAGGCGCACGCCGTCGGGGAGGATGCCGAGCCGCCGCTTGACGTCCGGGACCGCGGCCCCGCGCGACCAGAGCTCCTGCCCGTGCACGAAGGCCTGGCCGTGGTCCGGCCGCAGGAGACCGGTCGCCATGGACAGCGTGGTGGTCTTCCCGGCGCCGTTCGGACCCACCAGCCCGTAGAACGAGCCGGCCGGGACGTCGAGCGAGACGCCGGCCACCGCGCGCTTGCGCCCGAAGGACTTGTGGAGCTCGACCACCCGCAGGGCGGTGGCCGGCGACGGCGCCGGGCCTCCTCCCGGTGCTGTGCCCGCCGACGCAGGCCCTGACGTGGGCGACGCCGGTGGCGGCGGGCACAGCACCGGG
>NZ_CAMPHH010000225.1 GCF_946885855.1 uncultured Actinotalea sp.
CGGGTGTGGTGCGTGACCGCGGGCGACGTCCGGCGCGGATCCGCCCGGACCCCGGCGACCACCCGGTGCGGCGACCTCGTGGTCGGCGTCGTCTCCGCCGGCGAGCCCGACCCGGCCCGCACGGCGGGGATCCGGGACGCGCTCGCCGAGCACCTGCGCTCCGGCGGCGCGGACCTGCGCCGCCGGAGGCGCGGTCGCCGCGGAGGGACGGGCCGGGTCGTGCTCGTCGGCGGCGGGCCCGGCGCCCCGGACCTCCTGACGCTGCGCGGGCGGCGCGCCCTCGCCGAGGCGGACGTCGTCGTCACCGACCGGCTCGGTCCCCGCTCCGTGCTCGCCGACCTCCCCGCCGACGTCGAGGTCGTCGACGTCGGCAAGCGTCCCGACCACCACCCCGTGCCCCAGGAGGAGATCAACCGGATCCTCGTCGACCGGGCCCGCCGCGGGCTCACGGTCGTCCGGCTCAAGGGCGGGGACCCGTTCGTCTACGGGCGCGGCGGCGAGGAGGTGCTCGCGTGCCGCACCGCCGGCGTCCCCGTCGAGGTCGTGCCCGGGATCAGCAGCGCCCTCGCGGTGCCCGCCGCCGCGGGCATCCCCCTCACCCACCGGGGCGTCGTCGCGGCCGTGCACGTCGTCAACGGCCACGACGGGCTGGACGCGGCGGCCCGCACGGCGCTGCGCGAGCGCTCGGCGACCGTCGTCGTGCTCATGGGCGTCGCGGCCCTGGAGACGATGGCCGCGGAGGCCGTCGCGCACGGCGCGGACCCGGCCACGCCGTGCGCGGTGGTGGAGAGCGGGACGACCGACCGGCAGCGGACGACGCGCGCGCCCCTGCACGCGATCGCCGAGCGGGCGCGGTCGGTCGGCGTGCGGGCGCCCGCGGTCGTCGTCATCGGCGCGGTCGCGGCCGAGGGCCTGCTGGGAACGGTGTGCGACGCGGCGCCGCTCGCCGTCGGGGCGACGCCCGGGGCCGGACGGTGACCGGAACCCTTGCGCCCAGCATGGCGGGGTGCGTCGTGCTCGTCACCGCGGAGCGCCGCTCCGCCGAGCTCGCCGCGGCGCTCGAGCGCCGCGGCGCCGTCGTCCGGCACGCGCCGTCGTTGAGCATGGTCCCCCACACCGACGACGCGGAGCTGCTGCGCGCGACCCTCGCGCTCCTGGAGGACCCGCCGGACGTCGTCGTTGTGACGACCGGCATCGGCTTCCGCGGCTGGGTCGAGGCCGCGGACGAGCACGGCCTGGCGGACCGGCTGCTCGACGTCCTGCGGGGCGCGCGCGTGGTGGCGCGGGGCCCGAAGGCCCGCGGCGCGCTCCAGGCCGCCGGGCTCCAGGCGGACTGGGTCGCCGAGTCCGAGACGTCGGCCGAGATCGCGGAGGCCCTGCTCGACGACGGCGTCGCCGGGTCGCGGATCGCCGTCCAGCACCACGGCGCCGGGTCCGACGGGCTCGACGAGGCGTTCCGCGCCGCGGGCGCCGACGTGCAGAGCCTCGTCGTCTACCGCTGGGGCCCGCCACGCGACCCCGACGCCGTCGCCGCCTCCGCCCGCGCCACGGCGGCCGGGGAGATCGATGCCGTCGTCTTCACCTCCGCCCCCGGGGCGGCGGCCTGGCTCGAGGCCGGCGAGCGCGCGGGCGTCGCGGACGCCGTCGTCGGGCGGCTGCGGCACGGCTGCACCCTCGCCGCCGCGGTCGGTCCGGTGACCGCGCGCCCCCTCCTGGTGCGTGGCGTGCAGCCCCTCGTCCCGGACCGCGGGCGGCTCGGGTCGCTCGTCCGCGCCCTCGTCGGGCACTTCGGCGGGCTGACCGTGCTGGACACCGTCGCGGGACCCCTGCAGGTCCACCGCGGCGCGGCCGTCCTGGACGGTCGCGTGCTGCCGCTGCCCCCGTCCGGCCTGGAGGTGCTCCGGCTCCTGGCCGCGCGGCCCGGTGGTGTCGTCTCGCGCGCCGAGGTGCTCGACGTGCTGCCCGGCGACTCCCGCGACCCGCACGCCGCCGAGGTGGCGGTCGCCCGGCTGCGCGAGGTGGTCGGCCGGGAGCTGGTCCGGACCGTCGTCAAGCGCGGCTACCGGCTGGGGCTCACGGAGGTGCCCGGTGCGTGACGGGCGTCCCGGGGGAACGGACGGCGGGACGGACAGGGGGACGGACGGCCGGACGACCGGGCCGACGGCAGGGACGCGCCCCGTGCTCGTGGGCTGCTCGCACGGCACGGACGACCCCGCGGGTCGCGCTGCGATCGCCGCGGTCCTCGACGGTGCGCGGCGCCGTCGGCCCTGGCTGGACGTCCACGAGGCCTTCGTCGACGTGCAGGAGCCGGAGGTCGGGGACGTCGTCGCGGACGTGGTCGGGGGCGGCGCGACGGCCGTCGTCGTGCCGCTCCTGCTCTCGGCCGGCTTCCACACGCACGTGGACGTGGCGCGCGCGGTGGCGCAGGTGCCGGGGGCCCTCGCCTCCGGGACGCTGGGCCCGGACAGGAGGATCGTGGCGGTGCTCCTGGACCGGCTGCGCGAGTCCGGCGCGGGTGCCGGGGACGCGGTGGTCCTCGCTGCCGCGGGCTCGAGCGACGCCCGCTCCTCGGCCGCGGTCGAGGCGGTCGCCGAGGCGGTGCGACGCGGCTGGCCGCACGGACCGGTCTCGGTGGGCTACGGGTCGGCCGCCCGGCCGACCGTGCCGGAGGCCGTGGCCGCCGCGCGCGCCGGCCTGACCGGTACCGGCCGGGTCGTCGCCGCGTCGTACCTGCTCGCACCCGGCTTCTTCCACGACCGGGTGACGCGGGCCGGCGCCGACGTCGTCACCGCCCCCCTGGCGCCCGACGACCGGCTCGTCGACGTCGTGCTCGACCGCTACGACTGCGCGGTCGCCCGGGCGGAGGGGGCCTGCCTGGAGGGACGGCGCTGCCCAGCCCTCGCGGGGTGCGCGGCACGCACCGCGTGAGTCCGCCCGGTGCGCAGGGTGGGGACCCTCACCCGGTCCCGAACTCGAAGTGCCACGGCTCCGGCGGGCCGCCGCCGCCGGGACGCATCACCTCGGGGTGCACCCAGCCGAACCGCTCGCCGTGCGCGAGCATCCACCGGTACCGGGGCGAGTCGAAGCTGCCGAGCGCACCGAAGCCGCCGAGGTCGACCGCCACGCCGAGGCCGTGGTTGGACCGTCCGGCCGGTGCCGCGAGCCAGCCCTTCGCCACCCGCAGCCCCGCCTGCTGCTCGAACGTGCGGTAGGCGCTGACCACGACGAGGTCCTCGCCGAAGTCGGTCCGGTACGCCTCGTTGACCGCCTCGAGCGCCGCGGCGGCGTCGCACCGCAGGCGGAAGTCGGGCGCGAAGTCCGGGGCACAGAGCAGCGCCTCGGGGATCCGGCCGTTCTCCAGGCCGAGCCCCGTCCACGAGGCCGGCAGGAAGGACGACCAGCGCCCGGCCGAGACCTCGGCCAGCGCGCTGGGCAGGACGGGCAGCTCCTCGAGCGTGAGCAGCTCGGTGCTCGCCGCGCCCGAGGCGGCCGCCACGGCCGCCTCGAGGTCCGCGAGCCCGTCGAGCACCTCCGCCGGCAGGGCGGCGGCCGGCACGTCCGCGGCCGAGGCGTCGGCGGGCGCGTCCGGCGCACGCGCACCGTCGGGGGCCGCGGCGTCGGCGGGGGCGTCCGCGGCAGGGTCGGCGGGCGGCGCGCCGGCCGGGTCCGCGCCCGGGTCGCTCGCGGCAGTCCCGGCGCCGGCGGGTGCGGCGCCCGGCTCGGCCGCCGCGACGGCCGCTCCCCCCTCCGCGGCGGTCGCGTCCGGCGTCGCCGCGGGGCCGGGCCCCGCGGTGGGCGCGGCGGTGGGCGCGGCGGGGTCCGTCGGCGAGGCGGGGTCGGCAGGCGGCGCGAGCGCCTCGAGGGGGCGCGGCATCGAGAGCTGCAACGCCGGACCCTCGACGCCGGGCAGGCCCGGCCCCCCCGAGGCCGCCGCGGTCGCCTCGACCTGGAGCGCGACGTGGAACACCTGGGCGGCGAGTCGGGCGATCTCGTCGGCCGCCGCGAGCCGCTGCGCCGGCGTCAGGACGGGCGGAGCCGTCGTGGCGTCGGGAAGCAGCAGCGCGCCGCCGCCCGCCCGTGCGCGGACGACCGTGCCCTCATGGGTGCGGACGACCGCACGCAGCGCGTCGACCGACGTCCGCAGACCGTCCACCTGGGGGGCCGCTCCCGCGAGCGCCGTCGTGGCGTCGGCCGCGGTCAGCGCCGCACGACCGACCGCGAGCGCGTCGTCGAGCCGGTCCCGCGAGAGCCGGTCGCCCAGCACCGCCAGACGCTGCTGTGCCGTCGACGTCGTGGACGCCCACGGCCCGCTGTCGTCGCCGGCGACGTCCGCGACCGGCTGCCCCTGCGGGGCGACGGGACCACCGGGGAGGCCGGCGACGGCCGACGCCGTCGTCCCCGAACCGATCGCCACGCTGAGGACGAGTGCGCCGGCGGCGGCGCCGCGGGCCGCCGGGAGTCCCAGTCGCCGGGCGAGCGAACGAGCGCTCGGACCGTCTACGCGTGTCCTGACCTGACCCATCGTGCCCCTCACGTCGTGCGCCGCCTGACGGCCCCTTCCGTCCGGGCCCTGGAGGTCGACGTCGACGTCCGGCCCTGTCCCGCGGCGCGACCAGCGTCACATCAATCGGCCGCGATCGCCAGGTCCTGAGGACTCATTCGTCCGATTGCCGCAAAACGGACACAGGGGGACGCCACGAGCTCCCCCACCTGGCGTCGCCCGGTCGGAGCAGTGGAGCAGTGCCCGCAGCGACCGCAGTGCCCGCAGTGCCCGCAGTGCCCGCAGTGCCCGCAGTGCCCGCAGTGCCCGCAGCACCCGCTCGTGCGCCGCGGCGCACGCCGGCGCCTGGGAGACTGGGGCCACCATGACCGAGTCCCCCGCACCGCCCGGTCCCGCCGACGCGCCGTCGTCGGCCGGGCGCGCCCCGGTGCCCGACCGCGCGAGCGACGCCGAGGTGGCCGCGGCCGCGGAAGCGCTCCGGCGCGGCGAGCTGGTCGCCTTCCCCACGGAGACGGTGTACGGCCTCGGCGCCGACGCTGCGAACCCTGACGCCGTCGCGAAGGTGTTCGCAGCCAAGGGCCGTCCCGCGGACCACCCGCTCATCGTCCACCTCGCCGACGCGGACCGGCTCGACGCCTGGGCCGTGGACGTCCCCGACGTCGCACGACGCCTCGCCGACCGGTTCTGGCCCGGGCCGTTGACGATGATCCTGCGCCGGCACCCCAGGGTGCCCACGGCCGTCACCGGCGGGCAGGACACGATCGGCGTCCGCGTGCCGCGGCACCCGGTGGCGCACGCCCTGCTCGAGGCGTTCGGCGGCGGTGTCGCGGCGCCGTCGGCGAACCGGTTCGGCCGCGTCAGCCCGACGACGCGCGCGCGGGTCGTGGCGGAGCTCGGGGACGTCGTGGGGACGATCCTCGAGGGCGGGGACTGCGAGGTCGGGCTCGAGTCGACGATCGTCGACCTCAGCGGCGACCGGCCGCGGCTGCTGCGCCCCGGGGGCATCGGCGCCGCGGAGCTCGCGGAGGTGCTCGACGCGGCGCCGACCCGCGCCGGGACCGGGGCGCCCCGGACGCCCGGGCGGCTGCCGTCGCACTACGCGCCCACGACGCCGGTGCGCGTCGTCGACCCCGACGCCCTGGAC
>NZ_CAMPHH010000226.1 GCF_946885855.1 uncultured Actinotalea sp.
CGCGCCGCAAGGCACGGCACCGGACAGCGCGCCGCAGGCGCGGCACCGGACGACGCCGCGCGAGCTCATCGTGTCTCCGGGACGTCGCCCGTCGCCCGTACGACGAAGATCGAGCCCTCGCGGCGGTAACCCAGGCCCTCGTAGTAGGGGTCGACGTCGCTCATGACGTAGACAGGCTCGCCGGCCGCGTCCTCCCGGACCCGCTCCAGCAGGGCCCGCCCGAGCCCCTGGCCGCGCCGGGACGGGCGCACGAGCAGGTCGTGGACGTAGACGCCGAACCCGTCGTCCCCCCGGCACCGCACGTACCCGCACACGGCGGAGCCGTCGCACGCGACGTACGTGGTGCTCGACGCGAGGGCGCGCGCGTACCGGTCACGGCCGGACGCGCCGTGGTACTCGGACCACTCGTCACCCTCCTCGACGAGCAGGGCGAAGAGGGACGCCCTGTCGTCCTCGCGGTACCGCCGGATCTCCACGGGCGGCCGCCTCAGGCCGCGCCGAGCCGCGACAGCACCGCGACGGCCTCGACGTGGTGGGTCATCGGGAAGAGGTCGAACGCCCGCAGGCGGTCGAGCGCGTACCCGGCCTGTGTGAGGAGGGCGACATCGCGGGCCAGCGCGGCCGGGTCGCACGCGACCAGCACGACACGGCCCGCCCCGGTGGCCGCCACACCCTCGACGACCCGACGTCCGGCCCCGACCCGCGGGGGGTCGAGCACGACGACGTCGGCCCGCCCCACGGCGCCGTCGGCCAGGACCTCGGCGACACCGCCCCGGTGCAGACGCGCCCAGGGGCGGTCGTGCACGTTGCGGCGCAGGTCGCGGACCGCCCGTGGTGCTCCCTCGACGGCGACGACGGCGCCGCGCTCCCCCACGGCGTCCGCCAGCGGCACGCTGAACAGGCCGGCCCCGGCGTAGAGGTCGACCACGCGCGCGCCCTCGAGCCCGTCGACCGCGAGGGCGTCCAGCACCGCCCCGACCAGCACGCCCGGCGCCTCCCGGTGCACCTGCCAGAACCCGTCCCCGGCGACACGCCAGGAGAGCTCGCCACCCGGGCGCTCCAGCCTCTCCCGCACCGAGGTCCGGGCCGTGGGCCGCTGGTCCGGCCGCCCGCTGACCCAGGGCACGCCGTCGACCAGGAGCAGCGGGCGGTCACCGCCGGCGGGGGCCACGAGCGTCAGGCGCGTGCCGGGCGGCCAGCGCCGCGCGAGCACGCCGTCGACCCCGGTCGCCTCGGTCGCCAGGGGCATCGCGGCCAGCGGGACGACGTCGTGCGAGCGGTGCCGGTGCATCCCAGAACGACCGTCCCCGTCCACCACGAGCTCCACGCGGGTGCGCCACCGCAGGCCGCCCCGCCCGTCGTCGCCGGGCGCGGCCTCGACGGCGACGTCGCGCTCGTCCCCCGCCAACCGCCGCAGCTGCTCCATGACGACGGCGGCCTTCCACGTCCGCTGGGCGGGCAGCGCGACGTGCGCGAGCTCCCCGCCACCGACGCCGCCCGGCCCGGCCTCCGGCCACGCCGACGGCACGCGGTCGCCCGAGGCCTCGAGGACCTCCACCGCATCCGCCCGCCAGAACCGGGCCGCGGCGCCGGCGTCGGTCAGGCGGGCGCGGACCCGCTCCCCCGGCAGCGTGTGCCGGACGAACACCACGCGACCCTCGTGCCGGGCGACGCAGTGGCCCCCGTGCGCGACGGCCCCGACGTCCAGCGTGACGAGGGCCGCGTCACCGTCGGCGGTCGGTCGGTCGGTCATCGCCCACCCTCCTGGTCGCCCGTGCCGCCGGTCCTGCCGGTCGCCGGTCCGGGCGCCGCGTCGGCCGTGGTACCCCCGAGGCCGGCACCCGGGACGAGCTCGGAGGACCGCAGCTGCCACGGGACCGACGCGACGACCACCCCCGGCGTCAGCAGCAGGCGGCTCTTGAGCCGGGTGGCGCTCTGGTTGTGCAGCAGCTGTTCCCACCAGTGCCCGACGACGTACTCCGGCACGTAGACCACGACGAGGTCACGGGGGCTGCGGCGCCGGATCGAGCGGACGTAGCCCACCACCGGACGGGTCAGGTCGCGGTACGGGGAGTCCAGCACGCGCAACGGCACGGGCAGGTCCAGCGCGTCCCACTCGCGCCGCAGCTCCGCGGTCTCCTCCGCGTCGACCGACACCGTGAGCGCCTCGAGCGTCGACGGCCGCGTCGCCCGGGCGTAGGCCAGGGCCCGCATGGTCGGCTTGTGCAGGCGCGAGATGAGGACGATCGCGTGCACCCGGCTGGGGAGGGCTCGGGACGCCGCCGGGTCCTCGCCGAGGGCGAGCTCGTCACGGACGGCCGTGTAGTGCGCCCGGATCCCGCGCATGAGCACGAAGAAGACGCCCATGGCGAGCAGCGCGATCCACGCGCCGCGCGTGAACTTGGTCACGAGGACCACGCCCAGGACCGTGCTCGTCAGCGCGAGGCCGGTCGCGTTGATCGCCCGGGAGCGGATCATCGACCGGCGCCGCCCCGGCTCCGGCTCGCGGCGCAGCTCCCGGTTCCAGTGCCGCACCATCCCGAGCTGGCTCAGCGTGAACGAGACGAAGACGCCCACGATGTACAGGTGGATCAGGCGCGTCACCTGCGCGTCGAACACGGCCACGAGGACCCCGGCGGCCACGGCCAGGAAGATGATGCCGTTGGAGAACACGAGGCGGTCACCGCGGGTGTGCAGCTGCCGTGGCAGGAACCCGTCGCGGGCCAGGATCGACCCGAGGACGGGGAACCCGTTGAAGGCGGTGTTGGCGGCGAGGACGAGGATCAGGCCCGTGGCAGCGGCGACGACGTAGAACGCCACGGGTACCCCGTCGAACACGGCCTGCGCCAGCTGCCCGAGGACCGGGTCCTGGACGTAGTCCTCGCCGACCGGGACGCCGTCCCGCAGGAGCTGCTCGGCAGGGTCCTCGACGTAGTGGACCCCGGTCGCCCGCGCGAGCAGCAGGATCGACATGATGAAGGTGACCGACAGGGCACCGAGGAGGAGGAGCGTCGTCGCCGCGTTGCGGCTCTTCGGCGTCCGGAACGCGGGCACCCCGTTGCTGATCGCCTCGACGCCCGTCAGCGCCGCCGCACCGGACGCGAACGCCCGCAGGACCAGGAACGCACCCGCGAGTCCGACCAGGCCCTGCTCGAGCTCCGGCAGCGGGGCGATCTCCAGGGCGGCGCTCTCCGCCTGCGGCAGGGTCCCCGCGGCCCACCGGACTCCCCCGACGACGGCCGTCAGGCCGACCGCGACCATGAACAGGTAGGTCGGCACCGCGAAGAGCCGGCCCGACTCCCTGACCCCCCTCAGGTTGAGCACCATGAGCAGGCCGACCAGGCCGAGCGCGACCTGAACCTCGTAGCCCCGCACCGCGGGCAGTGCGGCCGCGAGGTACTGGGCCCCGGCGCTGATCGAGACGGCGACCGTGAGCACGTAGTCCACGAGGAGCGAGCTGGCGACCCCGAGGCCCGCGCGCGGCCCGATGTTCACCGTGGCGATCTCGTAGTCGCCGCCGCCGGAGGGGTAGGCCCGCACGTTCTGCCGGTAGGAGGCGATGACGACCGCCATGACGACGGCGACGGCCAGGCCCACCCACGGGGAGATGGCCGTCGCGGCGAGACCGGCGAACGCGAGGGTCAGGAGGATCTCGTCCGGCGCGTAGGCGACGGACGACAACGCGTCCGAGGCGAACACCGGGAGCGCGATGCGCTTGGGGAGCAGCGTGTGCCGCAGGCGCTCGCTGCGGACGGGACGGCCGAGCAGCAGGCGCTTCGCGGCATCGGCGACGTCTGACACGGTGCACCACTCTAGGCGCGTCGGGGCGGCGCGGGAGGGGACGCGCGGGCCCGGTGACGGGTGCCGCGCCGCCCGGCGGCAGAACGCCGTCGGCGGAGTAGCGTGGGCCCCCGTGCACTTCGTCATCATGGGCTGCGGTCGCGTGGGCGCCACGCTCGCCCAGTCCCTCGAGTCCCGCGGCCACTCCGTCGCGGTGATCGACCAGAACCCCGACGCGTTCCGCCGCCTCGACGCCGACTTCGGCGGCAACCGCGTGACCGGCCTCGGGTTCGACCGCGAGACGCTCCTGCAGGCCGGGGTCGAGGACGCCTACGCCTTCGCGGCCGTCTCGGACGGGGACAACTCCAACATCCTCTCCGCGCGCGTCGCGCGCGAGACGTTCGGGGTCGACAACGTGGTCGCCCGGATCTACGACCCGCACCGCGCCGAGATCTACCAGCGCCTGGGCATCCCCACCGTCGCGACGGTCCGGTGGACGGCCGACCAGGTGCTGCGGCGCCTGCTGCCCCTGGGCGCGACCCATGAGTACCGCGACGCCTCGGGGCGCGTCGTCATCGCCGAGGTCGACGTGCACCCGGGCTGGATCGGCACGCCCGTCCCGACGATCGAGCAGCTCGCCGGCGCCCGGGTCGCGTACCTCACGCGCTTCGGGGACGGCATGCTGCCCGGTCCCGAGACCGTGTTCCAGGAGCACGACCTGCTCCACGTCATCGCCGCCGTCGAGGACGTGCCGCGGATCGAGCGGGTGCTGACGCAGGCCCCGCGCCGGCAGGAGGACTGATGCGCGTCGTCATCGCCGGGGCCGGCTCCGTGGGTCGCTCCATCGCCCGGGAGCTGCTCGCCGCGGACCACGAGGTCACGCTGGTCGACAAGCAGCCGTCAGCGATGCGCGTGGCGTCCGTCGCGGACGCGGAGTGGCTCCTCGCGGACGCGTGCGAGCTGTCCGCGCTCACGCAGGCCCGGGTCGACGAGTGCGACGTCATCGTCGCCGCGACGGGAGACGACAAGGTCAACCTCGTCGTCTCCCTCCTCGCGAAGACGGAGTACGGGGTACCGCGCACGGTGGCGCGCGTGAACAACCCGAAGAACGAGTGGATGTTCGACGAGGCGTGGGGCGTGGACGTGGCGGTGTCGACGCCGCGGATCATGACGGCGATGGTCGAGGAGGCCGTCGCCGTCGGCGACCTCGTCAAGATCTTCACCTTCCACCAGTCCGGCGCCGACATCCTGGAGCTCACGCTCCCCGCGCGGTCCCCCCTCGAGGGCACGCGCGTCGGTCAGGTGGCGTGGCCCACCGACACGGTGCTGGCCGCCCTCGTCCGCGACGGGCGCCCGCTCGCCCCGAGCGCCGACGACACGCTCGAGGCCGGGGACGAGCTGCTCATCGTGGCGGGCTCGGAGGCGGACCGGGACGCGCTGCAGCGGCTGCTCGTGGTCCGACCAGCAGCCACGTGACCCACAGGACGAGCGCGAACAGCGGCACGCCCATCGCCAGGCGCGCGGTGCCGAGCCAGCCGACGGCGTCCTCGCCCTGGAGGTACAGCGGCAGCTGGACCCCGAGCCGCGCGGCGAACATCGCAGCCCACAGCCAGGTCGCCCCGGCGTAGCGCCTCCGCAGCGCGGCTGCGGCGGGGTCGCGCCGCCACGACATGTCCTGGCCCCGCAGGAGGCTGACGACGACGCCGACGACCGGCCAGCCGACCAGCACCGACACGGCGGTGCCGACGAGCCAGGCGCCGTTGACCCACAGGCCCCAGGCGAAGAAGTCCTGCGCCTCGCCCGTCCGCGAGGCCCAGAGGACGCCCACGC
>NZ_CAMPHH010000227.1 GCF_946885855.1 uncultured Actinotalea sp.
GTCGATCCCCAGATCAGGTAGACCGCGGCCAGCGCGATCGCGACGGTTGCTTTCATGCAGTGGGTGTCATCCGGTGGCAGCTTCGCGCTGCAGAAGTTTGTGTTTCAGCGGCAGTCCCCAGCGATAGCCGCCCGCGCTGCCGTCGCCGCCCTGTTCTTCGTCAACGCCGTCCTCTACGCGAACCTCGTGCCGCGCCTGCCCGAGGTCAAGGACGCCCTGGGCCTGAGCAACGCGGAGCTCGGCGCGGCGATCGCGGCCATGCCCGTCGGGGCGCTGGTGTCCGGCCTCTTCGCGCCGTTGCTCATCCAGCGGCTCGGGTCCGCACGCGTCGCCTCGTTCGGCCTCGTCGCGACGGCGGTCGTGCTGGTCGGCGTCCCCTACGCCGGGGCCTGGGCGGCGTTCGCGGCGCTGCTGCTGCTCCTCGGTGCGCTGGACGCCGTCGTCGACGTCGCGCAGAACGCCCACGGCTTCCGCGTCCAGCGCGCCTACGGCCGGTCGATCGTGCACGCGTTCCACGGCGTGTGGAGCATCGGGGCCGTCGCGGGTGGCCTGCTCGGTTCCGCGGCGGTCGCCGTCGGCCTGCCGTTGAGCACGCACCTCGCGCTCGTGGCCGCGGTCTTCGGGGTCCTGGCCGTCGTCGGCTACCGGTTCCTCCTGCCGGGCCCCGAGGACGCCGAGCGGGACGCGCCGGGCGTGCCGGGCGACGACGACGCCGCGCCCGCCACCGCCGCACCCGGCGCCCCGGACCGGTCCGCACCCTCGGCGGCGTCCACGGCCCCGCGCCGCACCTGGACGCGCCGCACGGTGCTGGTCATGGCCGCCCTCGGCCTCCTCGCCGCGGCGGGTGCCTTCGTCGAGGACGCCGGCTCGACGTGGGGCGCCCTCTACCTGCGGGGCGAGGTCGGCGCGGCCGCGGCCACGGCCGGCCTCGCCTTCGTCGCGCTCCAGGTCGCGATGACCGTCGGCCGGCTCCTGGGCGATCGCCTCGTGGACCGGTTCGGGCAGCGCCGCGTCACCGTGGTGGGCGGCGCCGCGATCGCCGTCGGGATGGGCGGCGCGCTCGCGGTGCCGTCGCTGGCGACGACGCTCGTCGGGTTCGGGCTCGCGGGCCTCGGCGTCGCGACCCTGGTGCCCGCCGTCATGCACGCCGCCGACGAGCGCGAGGGACTGCCGCCCGGCGTCGGGCTGACGATCGTCAGCTGGCTGCTGCGGGTCGGGTTCCTCGTCTCCCCGACGCTCGTGGGAGTGGTCGCGGACGCCACGAGCCTGCGGTGGGCGTTGCTGGGCGTCGTCGTCGCCGGGCTCGCGACCTTCGCGCTCGGGAGCGTGCTCGCGGGCCGTGGCCCGCACCGGGGCGCGGCGACCTCGCGGGTCCCCCCCGCCCCGGGTTCCGCGGGCGCCGCGCCCGTGGGAGGGTGACGCGCGTGGAGCTGCCGCAGGGGGAACCGGCCGCCGGCCCGTGGCGGGTCGTGACCGTCGCCGAGCTCGTCCGCCTCGTGCTCGACGCCGCCGGTCCGGTCGAGGGAAGGCCGGTCGTCGTCGCGGTCGAGGGGCGCAGCGCGTCCGGCAAGACGACGCTCGCCGGACTCCTCCACGCGGCGGTGCCGCGCTCGGCGGTCGTGCACACCGACGACCTGGCCTGGCACGAGCCGCTGTTCGGCTGGGCGGACCTGCTCGCCGACGGCGTCCTGCGTCGCGTCCGGGCGGGCGGCGCGGTGGCATTCCGACCGCCGCAGTGGGCCGCGCGCGGCCGCGAAGGCGCGGTGCACGTGCCCGCGGGGTGCGACGTCGTCGTCGTGGAGGGGGTCGGGGCGAGCCACGCGGAGCACGCCGACCTCGTCGACGCGACGGTGTGGGTTCAGGCTGACCACCACCTTGCCGAGGAGCGCGGCATCGCCCGCGACGTCGCCCACGGCGTCAACGGGGACGTGGCCGAGGCGACGGCGTTCTGGCACGACTGGATGCGCGCCGAGCTCGCCTTCCTCGCGCGTCAGCGGCCGTGGGAACGCGCGTGCGTCGTGGTCGACGGCACGCCGACGACGCCGCCCCCGGCCGGCTCGGTCGTGATCGCGCCGCCGCCGGGCTGACGGCTCAGCCGCAGTCGTCGCAGATGCCGGTCGCCGGCAGCGTCATCGAGCAGGTCGGGCAGATCGCCGGGGGTACCTCCGCGCGGGTGGTGCGGGTCGAGGTCGCCCGCGGCGCGCGCGGTGCCCGGGGGGCGCGCGCCGTCGTCGTCCGCGCGGCGACCCGGGCGACCGTGGGCTCGACGACCTCAAAACCGCGCCGGCGCAGCACCGTCACGACGGCGTCCATGCTGCTGGCGAACTCCTCGGCGGTCGCGAGGCGCCCCGTGGCGATGCGGTGCGCGACGCCGACGACGCCGCGCAGGTCGTAGCGGCGGTCCTCGTTGACCAGGGCGTACCCGGGCAACGGCTCGAAGCCGTGGAGGGACAGGAAGTCCTCCCCGCCACGGTTGTCGTACTCGTCCATCGCCTGCAGGACGTGGGTGCGGGTCAGGGAGGAGAACGTCGCCACGCCCCGAGCCTACGCCGCCGAGCGGAGCGCGCCCCGGGGCCTGTCGACCGCTCGGCGGCACCCCTGTGGCACCATGCGGCAGCGCTCGCCGGCACGGCGGCGCGGGGACCCGAGGGCGAGGGATCGGCGATGGCGGACGACCGGACGATCATCGGGCAGCGGGACGAGCCCGGCCTGCCCCGGTACGCGGGCCTGGCCACGTTCGCGCTGCTGCCGCGGATCGAGGACGTCGAGCACGCCGACGTCGCGGTCCTGGGCGTCCCGTTCGACTCCGGCACGAGCTTCCGGCCGGGGGCGCGCTTCGGTCCCGCGCACATCCGGGAGCACTCGCGCCAGCTCCACCCGTACCACCAGGTGCTCGACGCGTTCCCGTTCCGGGACCAGCAGGTCGTGGACGCGGGCGACGTCGCCGTCGGCCCCTACGGGATCGAGGCCGCGGTCGAGGCGATCGAGGCCGCAGCCGGGCGGCTCGTCGGGCGCGGCGCGAAGGTGCTCGCCCTCGGCGGGGACCACACCGTCGCGCTGCCCCTGCTGCGTACCGCGGCCGCCGCTCACGGCCCGCTCGCGGTGCTGCACCTCGACGCCCACCTGGACACGTGGGACGTGCTCCACGGGGCGAGCATCTGGCACGGGTCGCCGTTCCGCCGCGCCGCCGAGGAGGGGCTGCTCGACCTCGAGCGCTGCCAGCACGTCGGGATCCGCAGCGGCATCTACGACCCGGTCGAGCTCGAGGACGACCGGCGGCTGGGGTTCCAGGTCATCCGGACCGAGGACTTCCAGGAGCGGACCGTCGCGAGCATCGCCGAGCAGGTGCGTGGGCGGCTCGGGACGGGCCCGGTGTACGTGTCGATCGACATCGACGTGCTCGACCCCGCTCACGCCCCCGGGACGGGGACGCCGGAGGTGGCGGGCATGACCACCCGCGAGCTGTTCACCCTGCTGCGCCTGCTGCGGGGGCTGGACGTCGTCGGCGGCGACGTCGTCGAGGTGGCGCCCGCGTACGACCACGCCGGGCTGACCGGCCTCGCCGCGGCCCACACGGCGTGGGAGCTGCTGACGCTCATGGGTCTCGCCGCGGCGGGGCGCGGAGCAGGCTGACCGCCCCGGCGCTGGCGCCGCCCGATCGCACCTCGCCCCGCCGGATCGCCGCGGTTCGGGGTAGCGTCCGGCCGTGCCCGTCTCCCGCCCCGCGCCCGCGGGACCGGCGTGACCACGGCCGTCGTCGTCGGGGGCGGTCCGGCGGGGCTCATCGCCGCCGAGGTCCTCGCGCGCGCCGGCGTCGCCGTGACGGTCCGCGACCGCATGCCGTCCGTGCCGCGCAAGTTCCTGCTCGCCGGGCACGGCGGGCTCAACATCACCCACAGCGAGGACCCGCAGCGCCTGCTGACCCGGTACGGCGCGGCCGCCGACCGCCTCGCCCCGAGCCTGGCCCTCTTCGGCCAGGACGACCTGCGGGAGTGGTGCGCCGGTCTGGGGGAGCCGACGGTCGTCGGGTCCAGCGGGCGGGTCTTCCCGCGCTCGTTCCGCGCCACGCCGCTGGCGCGCGCGTGGCTCGCGCGCCTGGACGCCCTCGGTGTGCGGCTCGAGCGGCGGCAGCGCTGGGCGGGCTGGGCCGACGACGGCGCCCGGCTCCGCTTCGTCGGGCGCGACGGTGCCGCGACCGAGGTGAGCGGCGACGTGACGGTGCTCGCGCTGGGCGGGGCGTCATGGCCGCGGCTCGGCTCCGACGGCGGCTGGGTCGAGCTCCTCACCGACCGGGGCGTGGCCGTCTCGCCCCTGCGGGCCGCGAACGTCGGGGTGCGCGTCCCGTGGACGCCGACGTTCGCGGAGCGGTTCGAGGGCGTGCCGCTCAAGCAGGTGGCGCTCATGGTCCCCGGGCGGGCCGGGGCGGTGCGCGGCGACGCGATGGTCACCCGGACCGGGCTGGAGGGCGGCCCGGTCTACGCGCTCGGCGCCGCGATCCGGGCGGCGCTCGACGACGACGGCCGGTGCGTCCTCGTGGTCGACCTCCGCCCGGACCTGGGTGCCGAGCAGCTCGAGGGGCGGCTGCGGCGCCGTCGGCCGAAGGACTCCGGCGCGACGTGGCTGCGGCGGACGGTCGGACTCGAGCCGGTCGCGGTCGCGCTGCTGCGCGAGGCCGGGGGCGGCGCGCTGCCGGACGACCCCGCCGCCGCGTCCCGGCTCATCAAGGCCGTCCCCGTGACCGTGCCGGCGACGATGCCGATCGAGCGCGCGATCTCCACCGCGGGCGGCATCGCGTGGTCCGAGGTCGACGAGCACCTCATGCTGCGGCGGCTGCCCGGCACGTTCGTCGCCGGGGAGATGCTCGACTGGGAGGCGCCGACGGGCGGCTACCTGCTCCAGGCCTCGTTCAGCACCGGCGTCGCGGCGGCGCAGGGCGCGCTGGCCTGGCTCAGCCCTGGCTCGCGGCCCACTCCCGCACGCGGCGCGTGCTCTCCTCCTCCGACAGGTCCTCGACGCGCGTCATGAACGACCAGCGGACGCCGAAGGGGTCGACGACGCTGGCGAACCGGTCGCCGGACACGAAGGTCGACGGCGCCTCCCGGACCTGTGCGCCGGCGGCCTCGGCGCGGGCGGTGAGCGCGTCGACGTCCGCGCAGTACAGGCCGATCGAGTAGCACGCACCGTCGGTCGGCGGCGGGACGAGGCCGAAGTCGGGGGAGGGCTCGCCGACCTGCAGGCGACCGGCGCCGAGGTCGAGCTCGGCGTGGACGACGACGCCGCCCATCTCGGTCACGTCGACCAGGCGCGCGCCGAGCACGTCGCGGTAGAAGGCGACAGCTTCCGCGGCTCCCGGGACGGCGAGGAAGGGGGTCAGGCTCGTGGACCCGTGGGGCCGCCCGGCCGTGGTGTGCTCGCCGGTCACGCCGGTGCTGCCCGTGACGCCGGTGCTGGTGGTGCTCATGGAGGTCCTCCTCGGTCCGCCGGGGCGCCGGTGCGCCGCGGGTCGCCCCGACGCTAGGTGGGGCGCCGGGCGTGACGCTTGAACATCGGCGACAGCGACCGTTCACTGGTCCGGTGAGCGCGGGGGCGGCGGGGACGGACC
>NZ_CAMPHH010000228.1 GCF_946885855.1 uncultured Actinotalea sp.
CCGGACACGATGCCCGTCCAGCGGTACAACATCCCGTCCGCCGAGGGCTTCGAGCGCCGGTGGTGGAGCCCGGTCAACGTGCCGGTGCTGGACCGGGACGGTCGGGTCAGCCTGCTCGTCCACCGCGTCGAGGACGTCACGCCCGTCATCGCGGACCTCGTGGAGCGCGGCGAGGTCCGCGATCCCGACGCGGTCACCCTGCCCGCGCAGGCACCGCCCCTGGTCGACCTCTACCTGCGCGGCCACGAGCTGCGGGACGCGCTGACCGAGGAGTCCGTCGCCGCCCTGCGGCTCAACGGTCTGGTCGAGGTGGCCCGGCGCCTCAACAGCGCCGAGACGCTCGACGACCTCCTCGACGTCGTCGTCAGCCGCGGCCTGCAGGTCCTCGGCGCCGAGGGCGGCCTCGTGGCCGAGATCGACGGAGACGTCCTGGTGACCACGGCGACCGCCGCCGTCGACCCGCACCGGCGGCGCCGGCACGACCGCGCCCCGCTCACCGGGCGGCTGCCGTCGTCGGTCGCCGCCGCGACGCGGGCCCGCGTGCTGCTGCCGAGCCGGGACACCTCGCTCGCCTGGTCCGCGGAGATGCCGGACATCGTCGAGAGCACCGGGCTCGTCGCCTGGGCTTCGCTCCCCCTCGAGGTGGGAGCGAAGGTCCTCGGCTCGCTGACGGTCGGCTGGCGCGTGGCGCAGCACTTCGACGAGCGGGACGTCCAGCTTCTCGACGCGTTCGCCGCGCTCCTGGCCCAGGCCCTGCACCGGATCCGGCGGGCCGAGCACGACCGCGAGCGGCTCGCCGCCGAGCGCGCGCTCATGACGGAGCTCCAGCTGAGCCTGCTCACGGAGCCCGTGCAGCCGGAGGGCCTCGAGGTGGCCGTGCGCTATCGCCCGTCCGCCCAGCACGCCCGGATCGGCGGCGACTGGTACGACGCGTTCCGCAGCGGGCCGGACCACCTGGACGTCGTCATCGGGGACGTTACCGGCCACGACCGGGAGGCCGCGGCGACCATGGCGCAGCTGCGCACGCTGGTCCGCGGAGTCAGCGCGACGCTCCGGTCCTCGCCGGGCGCCGTCCTCGAGGCGGTCGAGCAGGCGATGAGCCGCCTGGAGCTGGACACCTTCGCCACGGCGGTCGTCGCGCAGGTGCGGCTCGACGCCGACGCGGACGGCTCCCGACGGGTGCGCTGGTCCAGCGCCGGCCACCTCCCGCCCGTGGTGCTCCACCCCGACGGGGGCGTCGAGCCGCTGCGCGCGCCGCCGCAGCTGCTCCTGGGCCTCTCGCCGACCACCCGACGGCGTGACCACGAGGTCGCCCTGCGCCCGGGCGCGAGCCTCGTGCTCTACACCGACGGGCTCGTGGAGAGCCGGGCCTCGTCCGCGCGGGACGGGATCGAGCGCCTCCTGCAGACGCTGGAGGACCGGGCCGGGCTGTCCGCGCAGGAGATCTGCGACCTCCTCCTCGAGACCCAGGAGCGCCAGGAGGACGACGTCGCCCTGCTCGTGCTGCGCGCCCTGCCCTGAGCGCGGAGCCCCTTGCGCGGTGCCCGGCGGACGACGGCGCTCAGCCGCGCACGGCGCCGCCGAGCGCGGCCTGCACGGTCCGCCACGAGGTGTCGTCCGCGGCCACCAGGAGCGGACCGCCGGACGGCACCGCCGTGTACTCCGCGCCGTCGAAGAAGCGGGACACCCCGCCCGCCTCGCGCACGAGGACCGCTCCCGGTGCGTGGTCCCAGGGCGACGCCCGCCAGTACCCCAGGTAGTCGCGCTCGCCCGTGACCAGGCGCGAGTACTCCCATCCCGACCACAGCCGCTGCGCCGTCCCGGCACCGACGCCCAGGTCGGGCGAGCCGGCCTCGACGCGCGCCCGCGTGGCGGCGTCCATCGCCCAGACGGCGACGGCGCCCGACAGTGCGTCGGGGTCCGCCGGCGGGCGGGTGACCCGTCGGCCGTCGACCCAGGTCCCGGCACCGCGCTCGGCGACGAGCGTCCGTCCGTGCGCCGGCAGGCAGATCCAGCCGGCCACGGCCTCGCCCTGCTCGACGAGCGCGACCATGACGGCGTGGTCCGGTGACCCCTCGACGAAGGCGCGGGTCCCGTCGAGCGGGTCCACCACCCACGCCCGCGGGGCGGAGTCCAGCGCGCGCAGGACCCGCGGGTCGGCGGCCACGGCCTCCTCCCCCACCACGGGGACGCCCGGGGCCAGCGCGGTCAGGCCCTCGGTGAGCAGCGCCTCCGCCTCGTGGTCCACGACGGTGACGACGTCGTCGGCGCCCTTCGCGTGGACCTCACCGGAGGTGAGCGCGCGGAACCGCGGCGTGACCACCGTGGCGGCGACGTGCTCGACCAGGACGCGCACGGCGTCCACGTCGATGGTCCTCATGCCCCGATCCCCCTCCGCGAGCCCGCTCCGCGCGGTCGCGCCGGGTCCTCGTGCGTGCTCGTCCGGTCAGCGACCCGTGTAGTTGGGCGCCTCGACCGTCATCTGGATGTCGTGCGGGTGGGACTCCTTGAGCCCGGCCGAGGTGATCCGGACGAACCGGCCCCGCTCCTGCAGCTCCGGGATCGACCGGGCGCCGACGTAGAACATCGACTGCTGGAGGCCGCCCACGAGCTGGTGGGCCACCGCGCGCAGCGGGCCGCGGTAGGGCACCTGGCCCTCGATGCCCTCGGGGACGATCTTCTCGTCGCTGGCGACGTCGGCCTGGAAGTAGCGGTCCTTGGAGTAGGACACGCGCCCGCGGGACGCCATCGCGCCCAGGGAGCCCATGCCGCGGTAGTGCTTGTACTGCTTGCCGTTGACGAAGACGAGGTCACCGGGGCTCTCGTCGCACCCGGCCAGGAGCGAGCCGAGCATGACGGTGTCCGCGCCGGCCACGAGCGCCTTGGCGATGTCGCCCGAGTACTGCAGGCCGCCGTCGCCGATCACCGGGACACCGGCCGGCCGGCAGGCCTTCGCCGCCTCGTGGATGGCCGTGACCTGCGGCACGCCGACGCCGGCGACGACGCGCGTGGTGCAGATGGAGCCGGGACCGACGCCGACCTTGACGGCGTCCGCGCCCGCGTCGACGAGCGCCTGCGCCCCCGCCCGGGTGGCGACGTTCCCGCCGATGACCTGGACGCCACGCGCGGCCGGGTCCGTCTTGAGCCGGTGGATCATCGAGAGCATCGCCTGCGCGTGCCCGTGGGCGGTGTCCACGACGAGGACGTCGACGCCGGCCTCGACGAGCGCCATCGCGCGCTCCCAGGCGTCACCGTAGAAGCCCACGGCGGCCGCCACCCGCAGCCGTCCGCTCTGGTCCTTGGTCGCGTTCGGGTACTGCTCGGTCTTGACGAAGTCCTTGACGGTGATGAGCCCGGCGAGCCGGCCGTCGTCGTCCACGAGCGGCAGCTTCTCGACCTTGTGCTTGGCCAGCAGCGCGGCCGCGTCGTCGCGCGGGATGCCCACGTGGCCGGTGACGAGCGGCATCCGGGTCATGACGTCGGCCACGCGCCGCGTGGCGAACTCGCCCGGCGGCACGAAGCGCAGGTCGCGGTTGGTGATGATGCCCAGCAGGCGACGGTCCTCGTCGACCACCGGCAGGCCGGAGACCCGGTAGGTGCCGCAGAGCTCGTCGAGCTCGGCGAGCGACGCGTCGGGGCGGATCGTCACCGGGTCCGTCACCATCCCGGACTCGGAGCGCTTGACCAGCGTCACCTGCTGCGCCTGGTCCTCGATGGAGAGGTTGCGGTGCAGCACGCCGATGCCGCCCTGGCGTGCCATGGCGATCGCCATCCGCGACTCGGTCACGGTGTCCATCGCCGCCGACAGCAGCGGGACCGCGACGGACACGTCCTTGGTGAGGCGGCCCGTCGTGTCGACCTCGGAGGGGATGACGTCGCTCTCCCCGGGCAGCAGCAGGACGTCGTCGTACGTCAGGCCGAGGAAGCCGAAAGGATCCCCGGCGAAGGCGGTGCCGTCCTCGAGGGCGGGCGTGGTGACGGGCTCGGGCGCGCTCACCCGGAGATAGTACGCACCCGGCTCACCGCTCGGCCGCGCCGTCCCGGGACGACGACGGCGCCGCGGGCCGGCCCGGGAGGGTGGCCCGCCGAGCACGGACCGCCGACACGCCGGTCGCCGCGCCAGGACCGCTCAGCGGATGAGGCCCCGGCGCAGCCCGATGGCGACCGCCTGGGCGCGGTCGGACGCGCCGAGCTTGCGGAACAGGCGGCGGGCGTGGGTCTTCACCGTGTCCTCGGAGAGGAAGAGGTCCGCGCCGATCTGAGCGTTGGAACGCCCGTGGCTCATGCCCGAGAGGACCTCGAGCTCGCGCTTGGTGAGGTCGCCCGGGACGGTGCGGTGCGCACCGTTGCGGCCGGGGTCCCCCGCGGTCGCACCCGGGCCGGCCGACCCGCCGGACGACACGGTGCCCGACGGCGCACCGGGGGCGCCGGGGGCGCCGGGGGCACGGTCGGGTCGGGCGGCCTGCTGCGGGACCACCGAGGCGGAGAGGCTGTGGGCGGCGACGGCGGCCAGCTCGCTGCGGTCGACGTCGGGCGCGAGGTACCCCCGGGCGCCCAGGGCGATGGCCCGGTCCAGGGTGATCTCGTCGCCTGGCACAGCGAGCATGATGACGACCGGGTTCACCCCGAGGACGCGGAGCCGGCGCAGGGCCTCGATCGGCCCGGTCCCGGGCAGGTGCGCGTCGAGGAGCACGAGGGCCGGCGCCGCGCGCCGGGCCAGTGCGAGGAGCTCTTCCGCCGTGGCTGCCGCCCGTGCGGGCGCGAGGGCGGGGATGCCGTGGGCGGCGGCGACCACCCTCTCGCGCACGCTCGAGGAGCCGTGGCACACGATGACGCCTGCCATCGGCCTCCTTCCGATCAGTCGCCGGCGGTTCCCGACGGCACGACGCTCGCCGTACGGGGTTGTCATCGGCCGGACGACCCGTGGACCTGAGCGTCCGGCAGGGGTGAACCTCAGCGCACGGTCGCCACGACCTCGTGGATCGTGCCGGGCAGCGTCCGGATGCGGTGGACGTTCGCCGCGACCGGCAGGTCCAGCGCCGGCCCCGCAGCGCCCTGGACGAACACCGGCACCGTCTCGTCCGCCTCGACCAGGACCCGGACCACCTCGGCCGCGTCGCCGGTGTCCTCCGCGTCCCCGACGTGGACGAGGACGGCCGCCGGGTGGAGGCGGGAGACCGCCTCGACGGCGGACCGCGGTGAGGCCGAGGAAAGCACCCGGGCGCGGACGCCCTGCTCCTGCAGCGCCGTCGCCACGACGTGCACGAGCAGGTCCGAGCCGGGACCCGGGGACAGGGCGAGGACGACCGGTGGCCTCGCGCCGCCGTCGCCCGACTCCTCGGCACGTCGCGCCGCCGACACCGCGGCCCGGCTGCGCAGCTCCGCGAAGGCCGCGGCGGTGAGGGCCGGCGCGGCGTGCTCACCGGGGCCCTCGAGCGTCACCCGCCCGACGAGGGTCCGCAGGGCCGGGTCCACGAGCTCGGACCACCAGGCCAGGGCGTCCCGGGGCTGGACGCGAGAGAGCATCCAGCCC
>NZ_CAMPHH010000229.1 GCF_946885855.1 uncultured Actinotalea sp.
CCCCGGTGCCGCCGCTGCCCCCGATGCCCCCTGTGAAGCCGGGGCGGGCACCCGGGCCGGTGCCGGGCGTGCTCCCGGTACCCGTGCCGCCGTCGGGCGCGTCCGGTGTGCTGGTCATGGCGTCGCCCTCCGTCGTCGGTGGTCCCGCTGCCCAGTCTGCCGCCGCGACCGCTCGCGCGCGGGGTCGTCGTGAGACGTCAGCGCCCTCAGGGCGCCGGCCCCGCGCCCCGCCCTCAGGGTGCGATGCCCGCGACCGCCGGCTTGACCCCGCGCGGGTTCGCGCAGCAGCCGGGTCGGCACACGTCGTACCAGGGTCCCAGCGGGGTCAGCGCGGGGCGCGAGCACGGCGTGCCACCCTCGGGGTTCGTCGGCGACGCCAGCCGCTCCTGCACGAGGTCGACGAGCCCGCGCACGAAGTCCGGGTGCACCCCCGGGGTGGGCACGCGCTCGGCGTACAGGCCCTTCTCCTGCGCGGTCTCCATCGCCTCCTCGTCCAGGTCCCACATGACCTCCATGTGGTCGGACACGAAGCCGATGGGCACGATGACGACGGCCTTGGTGCCCTGCTCGGCGAGCGACTCGATGGCGTCGTTGATGTCGGGCTCGAGCCACGGCGTCGTCGGCGCCCCGGAGCGGGACTGGTAGACGAGGGTCCACGGCACGGCCGCGAACTGCGCCGCGGACCCGCCGGTGCCCACGTCGCTCATCGCGCCGGCGCTCGCCATGATCACGTCGGCCACGGCGCGGTGCTGGGCGCCGTACGCGCCCTCCTCGCCGAGCTCCGCCTCCGGCGGGCCCGAGGTGACCGCGGTCGATGTCGGGATGGAGTGCGTGACGAAGAGGACGTGCGCGTCGCGCGTGATGTCGCCGTCGGGACCGAGCTGGTCGTGCGTGCGCTGCAGCGCCTGGCGGACGCCCTCGACGAAGGGCGTGACGAAGCCCGGGTGGTCGAAGTAGTTGCGGACCTTGTCGATCTGCAGCTCGCCGGCCAGGCCGGTCTCCTCCAGTGCGCCGGCGAGGTCCTCGCGGTACTGGCGGCAGCCGGAGTAGGAGGAGTAGGCCGACGTGACGACGGCGAGCAGCTTGCGGTGACCGGCGGCGTGGGCGTCGCGGATCGCATCGGCGAGGTAGGGGTCCCAGTTGCGGTTGCCCCAGAGCACCGGCAGGTCGACCCCGCGGACGCGTAGCTCCTCCTGCAGCGCCGCCTGCAGCTCGCGGTTCTGCGCGTTGATCGGGCTCACGCCGCCGAAGTGCCGGTAGTGGTGCGCGACCTCCTCGAGGCGCTCGTCCGGGATGCCCCGCCCGCGGGTGACGTTGCGCAGGAACGGCAGCACGTCGTCCTGGCCCTCCGGCCCGCCGAAGGAGACGAGCAGGATGCCGTCGTAGGCGACCGGCGACTGCGGGTCGCGGTCCGGCAGCGTCTCCGGGTGGGCGCCCGGCACGGCGCCGGTCCCCGGGGCGAGCGTGCTCGCGCCGGTCCCGGCAGCGGTGTTCGTCGTCGTCACAGCAGCACCTCCGCAACCTCGTCGGCCTCGATGCGCCGACCCGTGAAGAAGGGGATCTCCTCGCGCACGTGGCGGCGGGCCTCGGTGTCCCGCAGCCGGCGCATGAGGTCGACGAGCTCGGTGAGCTCGTTCGCCTCGAGGGCCAGGATCCACTCGTAGTCGCCCAGGGAGAACGCGGCGACCGTGTTGGACAGCACCTCGGGGTACTCGCGGCCCTTGCGGCCGTGCTCCCCGAGCATCGCGCGCCGCTCGTCGGCGGGCAGCAGGTACCACTCGTACGAGCGGACGAAGGGGTAGACCGTCAGCCACGGCAGCGGCGCCTTGTCCCGCATGTACGCCGGCTCGTGGTCGCGGCTGAACTCGGCCGGCCGGTGCACGCCCATGGCGGCCCACGTCGGGACGAGCGGGCCGAGCTCGGCGGTGCGGCGCAGCCGGCGCTGCTCGGCCTGGAGGGCCTCGGCGCTGTCCCCGTGGGTCCAGACCATCACGTCCGCGTCGGCCCGCAGGCCCGAGACGTCGTACAGGCCGCGGACGACGACGCCCTCGCTCGGCTCCGCGACCGCGCTCGCCAGCGAGGGCCCGGTGCCGGGTGTCGTGGCGCCGGCGGGGCGGCGCAGGACCGTCCACAGCGTCCAGGGGCCGGACGCGGTGGTCGTCTCCGCGGCGCCGTCCGCGCCGTCGCGGGGACCGGGGCTGGTCTCACCGGTGGTCATGGGGAACAAGTCTGCGCCGCGCGGGCGCGTTCGGGAAATCGTCGGCTGAGAATTCCCCGATCGCTCCGTGTGTGATTCTGATCTGACGGTCTGTCAGGTCATTGGAAATGACATTCCGTCATGATGTCTCGGGTCACGGGGAATCACCGGGATCGATCCTTGCCACGCCTCAGAGGCGGGTGGCGAGGGCCCGGGCATCGGCGACGACGGCGACGAGCCCGGTCCCCGCGAGCCACGCCCCGCACGCCGCGAGCCCCGGCCTGCCCTCCAGCGCGCGCCGCACGGCCGCGACCCGGTCACGGTGCCCGGGCAGCACCTGCGGGAGGCCCGCGGGCCACGGCGTGCGGGTCCACCCCGCCACCCGGTCCGCCGTGAGGCGCACCCCGAGGAGCGTGGCGGCGTCGGCGAGGGCCGTCGCGAGGGGCGCGTCGTCGTCGAGCGCGTGCGTGCGGCGCGCGCCGCCGTAGGACAGCCGGACGACGTGCCGGCCCGGCCCGGCGGCCTCGGCGAGCCAGGGCCACTTCGCGGTCGCGTGGGTGAGGGCCTTCGCGGTCACGCCGGGTGTCCCCGGCGCGACCAGCACCCCGGTGCCCCGCGGAGCGGCGTCCAGCTCGGGGGCGTCCAGGACGAGGGTGACGAGCTCGACGCCGGTGTCGGTGTCGGTGACCGAGGTCGTGCCGGTCGCCGTGCCGGCAGACGCCCCGAGGGCCCGCCCGGCGGCAGGGGGTACGAGGTCCCCGAGCAGCCGCAGCGCGACCGGACCGGGCACGGCGAGCACCACCTGCGGCGCGCGGAGGACGGTCGCGCGGTCCGCCTCGGACCGGCGGGGTGCCGTGCTGTCGGTCGTGGCGGCGTCGCCACGTGCCCCGTCGCGCACGGTGAGCGACCAGCCGCCGTCGTCGCTGGTCAGCGCCGTGACCTCGACCCCCGTGCGCACCTCGACGCCGCACGCCCGGGCGTCCGCGAGCAGCGCACCCACCAGGCGGTGCATGCCCCCGTGCAGGCCCGCGACCGCCGACCCGGCCGGGGCGGCGGCGCGCATCGCCGTGACCGCGGCGCCGAGCGAGCCGTGCTGCGCCAGGCGCTCCCGCAGGCCGGGGAGCACGGCGTCGAGGTCCGCGTCGTCCGGGTGCGCCGCGTGCACGCCGCTGACCACCGGCGTGACGAGGCGGTCGAGCACCCGTCGCCCCTGGCGCCGGCGCACGAGGTGCCCGAGGCTCGTCGACCGGGGCGCCTCGGTCTCGGGGAGGTCCGCGGGGGAGTCCGTGGCCGCCGCCGCACGCACGGCGCGGTCGACGCGCGCCGTCGTCGGCCCCAGCCCGACGCCCGCCGGCAGCAGCCGGTCCAGCGAGGCCCGCAGCGCCCCGAGGACCCCGACGGCGGCCCGGACGTCCGCGGCCCACGGTGAGCCGGGGATCCCCAGCATGCCCGTGCGCGGCAGCGGCACGGCCCGGTCAGGCAGCTGGAGCCATGCCCCGGCGGACGAGGGCGGCACGACGTCGTCGGCGAGGTCGAGCTCGGCGAGGAGCTCGGGCACGGCGGTCGACCGGGTGGCGAAGGCCTCCGCACCGACGTCGACCGTCAGGCCGGCGACCTGCGCCGACGCGAGGCAGCCGCCCACGCGGTCCGCCCGCTCGAGGACCAGCACCCGTCGGCCGCGCGTCGCGAGGTCGCGGGCCACGACGAGCCCGGCGACGCCCGCCCCCACGACGACGACGTCCTGGGTCGCCTCCGCTGCCACCTCCCGCTCCGGCGTGGTCGCAACGCCGTCGCTCACGCGCGGACGTCCTCCCCGTGCGCCAGCCGCACGATGCGCGTCAGGGCGTCGGGGTCGGTGCCGGGCGGTACGCCGTGGCCGAGGTTGAGCACGTGCCCGGGCGCCTCGGCGCCGCGGCGCAGGACGTCGCGGACGTGGGCCTCGAGCACGGGCCACGGTGCGCCCAGGTAGGCGGGGTCGATGTTGCCCTGCAGCGGGGTCCGGCCGCCCAGGCGGCGGTTCGCCTCGTCCAGCGGGATCCGGTGGTCCACGCCGATGACGTCGGCGCCCACGTCCCGCATCGCCGCGAGCAGCTCACCCGTGCCCGTGCCGAAGTGCACGACCGGCACGTCCAGGTCGCCGACATGGGACAACGCCCGCCGGGACGCGGGCGCGACGTGCGCCTCGTAGTCCGCCAGGGACAGCGCACCGGCCCAGGAGTCGAAGAGCTGGACCGCGCTGGCGCCGGCGAGCACCTGCGCGCGCAGGAAGGCGCCGGTGACGTCCGCGCACCAGTCCATGAGCGCCTGCCAGGTCACCGGGTCGGCGTGCATGAGCGTGCGGGCGCGGAGCTGGTCCTTGGACGGCCCGCCCTCGACGAGGTAGGAGGCGAGCGTGAACGGGGCGCCCGCGAAGCCGAGCAGCGGCGTCGTGCCGAGCTGGGCGACCGTCAGCGCGACGCCCTCGGTGACGGGCGCGAGGGCGGCCGGGTCGAGAGGGGCGAGGCGGGCGACGTCGTCGGCGGTGCGGACCGGGTGCTCGAAGACGGGCCCGGTGCCCGGCACGATGTCCACGGCGACCCCCGCCAGCAGCAGCGGCACGACGATGTCGCTGAAGAAGATCGCGGCGTCGACGCCGTGGCGGCGCACCGGCTGCAGCGTGATCTCGCTGGCGAGTGCCGGGTCCAGGCACGCGTCGAGCATCGCCACGCCGGCCCGCGTCGCGCGGTACTCGGGCAGCGACCGGCCGGCCTGGCGCATGAACCACACCGGTCGCGGGGCCGGGGCGTCGGGGGTGCCCGAGGCGTCCTCGGGGCGCTGCCCGGAAAAGGCCCGGAGGACGGCCGAATGCGACGTCCGACCGTCGATCATGGGATGACTTCCTGGCAGATTCACCCTGCGATTGTGCCAACCATTCCGCGGGCTGGTTCAATCGAGCCGTTGTGGTCCTTCTCAGCCTCTCGGCGAGTCATCGCGACCTCGATCTCGACGTCCTGGAGCAGCTGAGCTCCGGCGCCCACGCCGTCGGGTCGACCGTCGTGGCCGACAGCCCCGCGATCACCGGTTGCGTCGTCCTGGCGACCTGCAACCGGTTCGAGCTGTACCTCGACACCGACATCCCCCGCCCGGCCGACGACGGCGCCCCGGTCGCCCGAGGGGGGCCCGTCACCCGGGCCGCGCACACCGTCGCCGAGGCGCCGGGCCGCCCCGACGCGGCGCCCCGTCCGGACGCACGGCTCCGCCCCGACGCGCAGCGCCGTCCGGACGCGCCCCTCCGTCCCGCCCCCGAGGCCGGTTCTCTCGCCGACCGGGCCCACCGC
>NZ_CAMPHH010000230.1 GCF_946885855.1 uncultured Actinotalea sp.
CCGAGCGAGTCACATGCCGTGTGACCCGCGGCGAGAACGTAGCGGGCGGGCAGCATGATCGGTGACCGTGACGACTTCGCGAGCACGCTTTCCGTCTACGAACCACCCGTTCGGCGCACGGCCCGGCTCACCGCTGCTGACCGGGGCTCCGGCCTGTGAGGTGATCCCGCTCCAGGCCATCCAAAACCAGCTCCAGGCCGTACTCGAACTCGTCGCCGAAGTCGTACCCGGGCTGCAGGGCGTGACCGGCGACGAGCTCGGCCAGGTGCGGGAAGTGCTCGGCCATGTCCGTGGTCTCCGCGATGCCGTCGGCGATCTCCTGCACACCCTGGCCCGGGCTCAGCGGCAGGCTGACCTCCTGCACGAGGAAGCCGTAGAGGTGGGAGTCGACGAGGGCGAACGCGTGCGCCGCCATCGGCAGGGAGAACCCGGCCGCCGCCAGGACGCCGAGCACCGCGTCGAGGTGGGAGAGCGTCGCGTGGCCGGGCCGGCCGCGGGAGCTGAGCAGCGGGATGACCCACGGGTGGCGGCGGAGCACCTCGCGGGCCGAGTGCGACCGACGGCGCAGCTCGTCCTTCCACTCCCCGCCGACGACGGGCGCGTAGAACTCGGCGTAGGTGCGGTCGACGACGCCGTCGAGCACGTCGTCCCGGTTCGGCACGTGGTGGTAGAGCGACATCGCCTCGACGCCGAGCGCCCGGCCGAGGGCCCGCATGGTGAGCCCCTCGACGCCCTTCTCGTCCGCGAGCGCGATCGCCGCGTCGACGATGCGGTCGCGGCTGAGCGGTGTGCGGGTGCCTGCGGGCACAGCGCCTCCCATCGTCGTCGGTTCGCCGGACCTGGCGGCTCCCCCGAGGGGGATTGACGGATCTTACGGCGTAAGACTAGCGTCCGGAGCGTCAGCCTTACAGCGTCAGGGGAGTCGCCATGCCGTCGAATCAGCCCACTCAGTCGGCGGCCGGGACCAGTCGCCGCCCCACCATCCGCGCCGCGGTGCGAGCGGTGTACGGCGGCCCCGACGTCGTGGAGGTCAGGGACGTGCCGCGGCCGACGCCGAGCCGGCGCCAGGTCCTCCTGCGGGTCGTCGCGGCGGGCGTCGACCGCGGCCAGGTCCACATGATGACCGGCACGCCGAGCGTCATGCGGGTCGCGACGGGCCTGCGCCGCCCCCGGCGGACCGGCCTCGGGCTCGAGGTCGCCGGCGTCGTCGAGGCCGTCGGCGCAGAGGTCACAGGACTCGCCGTCGGAGAAGCGGTCTACGGCGCCGCGACGTCGTCGTTCGCCGAGCTCGCCGTCGCCGACCCGCGCAACCTCGCGCGCGTCCCCACCGGGGTGGACCTCGTCCGGGTCGCCGCGCTGCCGGTCTCCGGGCTGACGGCGCTGCAGGCCCTGCGGGACGTCGCCCGCGTCCAGGCCGGCCAGCGGGTCCTCGTCATCGGCGCGTCCGGTGGCGTCGGCTCGTACGCCGTGCAGCTCGCCGTGGCGATGGGCTGCGACGTCGTCGGCGTGTGCAGCGCCGCGAAGGCGGACCTCGTGCGCGCGCTCGGGGCCTCGGAGGTCGTCGCGTACGACGAGCAGGAGCTCCCGGCCGACGGGTCGTTCGACGTCGTGCTCGACATCGCCGGCGGACGGCCCGTGGCGGAGCTGCGGAAGGCGGTGCGCCCGTCGGGGACGCTCGTGCTCATCGGCGACGAGACCGGCGGCGCCCTCACGGGCAACCTCGGCCGCCAGATCGGGGCGAGCCTCGCCTCGCTGGTCGGCCGCCGCGGACCGCGGGTGCGCATGGTCGTCTCGACCACCCGCAGGGCGGACCTCGAGGAGCTCGCCGGCTACGTCGAGCGCGGCCTGGTCCGGCCCACCCTCGAGCGGACGTTCCCGTTGGAGGAGACTGCTGCCGCCCTCGCCCACGTCCACGACGGCCGCGCCCGCGGCAAGGTCGTCGTCGCCGTCCCGGGGGACCGCTGACCCCCGTCCGTCACCCTCCGCGAGTTCGCATCGATGTGCCGACTTCGCATGTCCGGGCATGCGAACTCGGCCTGGAGATGCGAACTCGGGAACGCAGGCGGGCGGACGGCGAGGGCGCGGTCAGGGCTGCCAGGCTTCGATCCGGTCCAGGGCCTCAGCTATCGCCGCCTCGCCCGCCGCGAAGGACAGCCGGACCCACCTCGCGCCGTCGACCGGGTCGAAGTCCGTCCCGGGGGTCAGTGCCACGCCCGTCTCCGCGAGCAGCCGCGCGCACCAGTCGACCGAGTCGTCCGTCCCGACGTCGGCGTAGAGGTAGAACGCGCCGTCCGGCGGGGCGACCGACCAGCCGAACGCCGGCACGCGCCGCAGCAGCAGGTCCCGCGCCGCGGCGTACCCGCGCACCCGCTCGTCGGCCTCCGCGTACGACTCCTCCGTGAAGGCCGCGAGCGCCGCGTGCTGCGCCAGCGCCGGCGGGCACAGGGCGAGGTTGCCGGCGAGCGCGTCGACCGGCGCCACGAGGTCCGGCGGCAGCACGAGCCACCCCAGCCGCCAGCCCGTCATCCCCCAGTACTTCGAGAAGCTCGAGATGACGACGGCGCCCTCGTCCGCCCGGTCCGCGGCCGTCGCCCCCCGGCCCGCGTCGCCGTAGGTGATGCCGTGGTAGATCTCGTCACTGACCAGCCGCACCCCGTGCTCCGCGCACCAGCCGACGATGGCGTCCAGCTCCGCCCCGGTGACCATGGTCCCCGTGGGGTTCGCGGGGCTCGCGAGGACCAGGCCCGCGAGCGGGGCGTCGTCGTGCGCGGCGGCGAGCTGGGCCGTCGTCGGGCGGAAGCCGGTGGCCGGGCCGCAGTCCAGGTCGACCACCTCCACGCCCAGCGACGTGAGGATGTTCCGGTACGCCGGATAGCCGGGGCGGGCGAGCGCCACCCGGTCCCCCGGCTCGAACGCGGCCAGGAACGCCAGCAGGAACGCGCCGGAGGACCCGGTGGTGACGACGACGCGCGCCGGGTCGAGGTCGACGTCGTACCAGCGGCCGTAGTGCCTCGCGAGGGCCGAGCGCAGCGCCGGCGTGCCGATCGCCTCGGTGTAGCCGAGGTCGCCGTCGGCGAGGAGGCCCATGGCCGCCGCCCGCACCGCCGCGGGGGCGCCCGCTGCCGGCTGCCCCGCGCAGAGGCTGATGACCGACTCCCCCGCCGCCGCCCGGGCGTTGGCGGCCGCGAGGACCTCCATGACGGCGAACGGCGGGACCTGGGCGCGTCGGGCGATCCTCATCCCCCCATGGTGCCGGGTGCCCACCGTCGGTCCTCCCCGGACACCCAGTTCGCAGGCTCGCTGCGAGGTCGCACCTGCGGATGTGCGAACCCGGCTCGACGATGCGAGCTCGGCGGACGCGCCGACCGCTCAGAAGTCGAACAGGTCCTCGAGGAAGCCCTTCTTCTTCTTGCGCTTGTCGTAGCGCGGGTCGTAGCCGCGCGGGTCGACGCCCTGCCGCGGGTCGTACCCGCCGGCGTACCGCGGGTCGACCGGGCGGGCATCACGCCGGGGGTCGTACCCGCCGTACCCAGGCTCCGGCCGGGCGTCGCCGAAGCGCGGCTGGAACCGCGGGTCGTGGCGGTCGGGGCGGTACTCGCCCGTGGCGGCGTCCAGCGCCGACGCGGCGGCGGCCGGAGCCGTGGACCGCTCGATGATCTTGTCCAGCTCACCGCGGTCGAGCCACACGCCGCGACAGGTCGGGCAGTAGTCCACCTCGATGCCCTGACGTTCGGTCATGACGAGCTCGACGGCGTCGACGGGGCAGCGCATCGGAGGTCCTCCTCGGTGTGCGGGGTGCTCGGACGAGCATCCCACCCTCGACGACGCTCACGCGCCGACGGGAGCTCCCCCACGGGGCACGTCCGGCACGTCCACGACATCCGGCACATCCGGCACGTCCGGCGCGTCCAGCCCCGCGACGTGGACGACGACGCCCGACCCGGCGGCCTTGGACCGGTACATCGCGACGTCGGCGCGACGGACGAGCTCGTCGAGCGGGCCGTCGGCGTCGAGCACGGCGACGCCCGCAGCGGCGGAGACCCGCACGACCACCCCGCCGAGGTCGAACGGCTCCTCGAGCGCCGCCACCGCGCGCTCCGCGACGAGCACGGCCTCCCGCTCGTGGCCCGAGATCAGCACCGCGAACTCGTCGCCGCCCAACCGCGCGACGACGTCCCGGTCGCGTCCGCTCCGGCCGTCCCGCGCCACGCCCCGCAGCCGCCCGGCCACGAGTCGCAGGAGCTCGTCGCCGGCGCCGTGCCCGTGGCCGTCGTTGACCTGCTTGAAGCCGTCGAGGTCCAGCAGGACGAGCGCGCACGGGGTCCCCCGCTCCACCCGGCGCTCCCCCGCGCCGTAGAAGGCCCGCCGGTTCGCCAGCTCGGTCAGCTCGTCCGTCAGGGCCAGCTCGCGGCTGCCCGCCAGGGCCGCCACCTCGCGGAACGCCATCGCCATCCGCGCGACCGCCAGGACGACGGCGAGCGCGGCCGTCCACCGCGCCACCTGCTCGCCGTCCGACGTACCGAGGAGCACGACGACCGAGACGAGCGCACCGACGAGGGGCACGACGATCACCGGGGGTCGCGACCGGGACGACGGCGGCTCCGGGGCCGGTCGCCGCGCCCCGACCGAGAGCACGACGAGCGTGAGACCGACCATCCAGCCCAGACGCAGAGGGCCGTCGGCCGGGTCCGTCACGGCACCAGCGCGCAGCGCGACGTACGCGGCGTCGCTCCCCACGAGCGTCGTGCTCCCGTCCGCCAGCAGCCAGAACGCGCGTCCCAGCCGTCGGCGCCGCACTGCCATGACGCTCAGCGCCGCGACGACGATCGCCGACTCCCCGACGGCGTAGCCGGCGTTGACCGCGGACGCGGCCAGGTCGGAGCCGTCCCAGTCCTCGGCGGAGAGGACGAACGCCGCCACGAAGGCCGCGCCCCCGGCGGCCCCGATGGCGAGGTCGACCCAGTCCGCCGCGTGGGCACGCCGGCGGATGCCGTGCGCGACGAGCGCCGCGACCACGAGAACGGGGAACGGTGCCCACAGCAGGTCCCCGAGAACGGGGTCGTCCACACCCCGGGGCTGCGGGACGAGCAACCGGTGCAGCCACGCGCCGCAGTAGCACAGGACGGCGGCCACCACGAGGCCGTCCGGCGCCGGGGCCCGGTGCACGGCAAGCCGCGCCGCTGCGAGGAGCGCTCCCCCGACGAAGGCCGCGGCCCCGGTGTAGACGCCCGCCACCGGCGCGGAGCCGGGCACGAGAGTGCCCAGGAGGACGTCGGCAAGGTGGAGCAGGAGGATGCCCGCGAACCCCGTGGTGAGCGCGAGGACCGCGAGGCGGTGCACCGGGTCGCGACCACGCATGCCTCAGGATCGGCACTGGCCGACGTTCCCGCAGGTGAACGGCGGGTGAACTCCGAGGCGGACCGCCCTCATCCGACCTGCGGGCGGCGAGGACCGGGCGGGCCGTGCCGCGTCCGGTCCGCCTGTCAGTCCGGCTGGCTGCCCGCC
>NZ_CAMPHH010000231.1 GCF_946885855.1 uncultured Actinotalea sp.
CGTCGGGGGCGCAGCGGCGCTGGGAGGGGCGGTCAGCGCGGGCGGTGACGGCACCGGAGCGCTCCTTCGCGGCGGCGGCGATGCGCTGCTCGAGGTCGGGGTCCATCAGTTCCCTCCGGGGGTCTGCGACGGGCTGGGGGTGCGCGGCGGCCAGAGGCGCTCGAACTGGGAGTAGTCGGCCTCGGCGAGGGGCTGGAGGTCCTCGATCGCCCGGACCTGGTCCGGGGTGCGCGTGCGGGAGCGGATCTGGATCTCGAACAGCTCGGCGCGGCTCTTGGGGTCCATGGCGAGGATCGCGTCGCGGTTGAGCTTCACGAACCGGTTGCCCGGGACCACGCGGGACAGGGCGTCCTCACGGCGCTTGATCGCGGCGCCGAGGTTCATGACGAGCAGCTGCAGGTTCCGCTGCGTGATGTTCGCGTAGTTGATCGTCGCGGAGGCGTCGACGTGGACGTCGACGAGGTCGGCCGGCACCCCGAAGAACCGGGTCTGGGCGAGGTCGGAGTAGCCCATCTGCTCCAGGAACGCGGACTCGGAAGCCTTGGCCTGCACCGGGCTGTACGTCCAGTCGTTGCCGACGACGAGGACGTCGCCGGTCTCGACGGAGGCCTTGAAGCGGCGCTTGATGACCCGGGACTCGCCGTCGTTGAGGGTCTTCTTCCCGTTCTGCAGCACGCCGGACGGCACGGCGCCGTTGGCGAACCAGTCGATCGCGAACTGCTGGGCGGACAGCCCGCCGGACAGCTGCATCGCGGCGTGGGTGATCGGGGAGAGCCCGATCGGCAGGCCGGGGGCGACGAACTGCCGCTCGTGCCAGATGTGCCGGGGCTCGTGCCGCTCCCCGTTGATCCAGTACGTGACGATCTTTCGGCCCTTGACGCGGGCGGTGACCTCGTCGGGGTCGACGAGCTCGATCCTCGCCGGCAGGCCGAACGCGTCGACCTGGCGGATCACCCCGAAGCTGTTGCCCGCGCTGTCCAGGGCGATCTGGGAGGCGTAGATCCACTCACCGATGCTCTGCGGGTGCCCGTCGGCGATCTCGTCCGGGGTCTGGAGGACCTTCGGGGCGGAGACGGGGACGTTGATGCCCGCGCCGGCGGAGGGCCGGTAGACGTCGACCGGCATGAGGGAGATCAGGTCAGCGCGGAGGCGCTGCGCCGCCCACACCACCGACTGGCGGCGCGCCTCGGAGGTGCGCACGTGCTGACCGCCGCCGGTGCGCAGGGACCGGCCGACGATCTCGGCGTGCCCGGCGAGCGACGCGGCGCGAGGGCGCAGGAGGCTCACTGGTTCGCCGTCCGGACGGCTAGGCGGCGGGCCGCGCGGGCCCTGCGCCAGTCGATGAGCAGCGACAGGACCAGGAGGCCCGCGCCGCCGGCTGCGAGCGCTCCTGCGGGGCTGAACGCCCACAGGAGCACCATGACGGCCGCGACGAGCAGCAGGGCGCCCACGAGGTCCAGCAGGCTGGTCAGGAGCTCGATCACACGTACCTCCTGTCAGCGAACCGAGTCGAGTGGGTCGTAGTCGTCGCCCATGAGGCGGATGAACAGGTGCCGCGCGAGCACGACGGCGTACAGCGGGCTGATGTCGTGCAGGGACTTCCCGCGCCAGAAGGTCCAGGCGTTGTCCGTCGAGCGCTTCACCGCGGAGAACAGGGCGGTGTTCAGGACCGGGTCGTCCTCGGGGTGCCCCAGGCGGCCGATGACGGCGTCGTCGAAGAACCCGCCGCACGCGTCGACCTTGTCCCGGACCGAGAGCCGCTCGACGATGAAGCCGGCTTCCTCCAGTGCGGGGACGAGCGCGCCGGCCGCGCCGGTGCCGTCGATCGCGACGATGTCGCCGCCGAGCTGCTCGCGCAGCTGGACCAGGCGCCGCACCGTCCAGCTGGTGCCCTCGTGGTAGTCGACGACCTCGACGTACACGCGGCGGCCGCCGTGCGCGGCCGCGAGGCCGATCGCGGCGTGATCGCGGTCCGGGGCGACGTCGATGCACCACACCGGGGTGCCGGTCCAGTCGATGTCGTCCTCGGCGATGTCGCCGCTCTTCCACGCCAGCGGCGGGATCACCGGGTCCGGCGCCTTCTTCTCCGGCCACCACCCGAGGTAGGCCCGGTCGAACTCCTCCGGGGTGGACGCGAACTGCTCGAGCGCCGCGGAGATCTTCGCCTCGGTGATCGTGTGACCCAGGGCCGGGTGGCACGCCCACCACGTCGCCGGGTCCTCCCGGTCAGCGTCCAGCGGTGCGCTGTACTCGATGTACGCCGTCCGCGAGCGCCGCTCGTGCAGCGGCTTGGCGTTCTCCAGCTGGACGCGGGCCCGGGCGGCCTCGACCTTGTCCCGCAGGTACACGCTGGTGTGGTCACCGGCGGCCGACATCACGAACAACTGGGCGTCCGCGATCGTTGCCATGGCCGGGACCATCGCCTGCTCGATGCGGGCGTCCGGGTGCGCGAACGCCTCGTCGATCATCCCCTTGTGCAGCGACGGGCCGTGGCCCGACGTCGACTTCACCGAGTCGATCCACCACTTGGAGCCGTTCGCGAAGGCGATGTGCTCCTGCCCGGTCTTCTGGTTGAAGCCCGGCTTCTTCGCACGCCGGCCCACCCCGTGGTCGAGGAACGCCGCGAGGGGGCTCGTCGACGTCGGCCGCCAGAAGTCGTTCTCCAGGCGCTGCAGCGCCATGATCCGGTTCTGGGCGGTGTAGCGGACGGTGGAGACCGGGTGGAACAGGCACCGGTCGACCATCTCCGCCCGGCCGAGGGTCGTCTTCCCGGCCTGCCGCAGGATGATGATGAGGATCTCGGTGTACCAGGGGTCACCGGTCGCCGGGTCGATCTCGTGGGCGATGTCCGCGACCATCCGCTGCCACGGCATGAACGGCTGGCCCATCTTCGCCGAGACGTTCGCGACACGGCCGCCGCTGGTCTCCCGCTGCGGATTCCGCTCCGTCGCGAACCGCGGGACGGCCTCGGGCCTACCGCCCGCCCGCACCGTCGCCGCCAGCCCGCATCTCCTCGAGCATCTGCTGCATCTGCGCGGCGACCCCGTCGCCCTCGCCGCCGTCGTCGCTCGCGCCGGCGAACCCGATCAGCGCGAGCCGGTTGAGGATCTCCAGGAGCCGCAGCTGTACCGGGGAGATGAGATCCAGGCGGTCGAGCTCGCTCACCTGGTCCAGCAGGCGGGCGTTCAGCCGCCCCATCCCGACGAGCGTCCGCTTCCACGCGACCTGCCGGTCCGGGGCGGAGATGTCGTCCAGGAGCGCCTGCTCGATCCCGCCCGGCTCTCGGTCCAGGTCGAGGGCCCCCATCGCCTGGACCGGCTCGCGCAGCGGCGCGTCGACCGGCGGGGCCGACGCCGGGGCAGGCTGCTCGCGCTGCCGCTTCGCCGCCCGCCATGCGGCGTTGTGCTCGCGGTGACCGCGCCGGCACACCTCGCACCGGCACCCGCGGCGGTAGCCCGGCTGCCCGTGGTTCGTGATCTCGGCGGGCATCGGGACCACCTCCTGTGGGGCGCCACCTGGGGGCTGTCTGTGGGTGGAAAATTCGGGCCTGGGCGCGGGTCGACCGGGATCCGAAGATCAAAAGAAGCAGGCCGCTGACCTGCGGTTACGCCCGCATCGGATCGAACGGCGGGACGTCGCGGAGACGCCTGGACTGGGGCCGGGCGACCCGGCCGCGGGCTCGCTTCGCGGCCGCCATCCGTGCGCCGCGCGCCGCGTTGCAGCCCAGGTGCGCCGGGCGCAGGTTCCCCGGGTCGGTCGGGTGTCCGCCGTCGTCCAGCGGCACGATGTGATCCAGGCTCGGGCCGAGCGGGTGGCTGGGACGCAGACCGAACAGGATCTCCCGGCTCGGCTTGTCGCACTCCGGGATCAGGCACCACGACCCGGGCGGGCACAGCTCGGCGACGAGGCGCCGCCAGACCCGGCCATCACGACCGCGCCGCGGATCCCACTCGTGCCGAGCACCACCCATCAGGCTGGTCTCCCGTCGCCGCCGGGTCCTCGCCCCGTCCCGCCGATCGAGTCGGCACGAGTGCGCGGGCGGTCCAGAGCGACGACGGGGACGATCACGAGCGGGGCCGGCGCCGTCGGGCCGCGCGACGGTTCGACGCTCGAAGGACTGAGCCGCCGACCCCAGCACCCGCCGCAGCGGGACGGCCTGCATCCCCGGTCACCCCGTCCCGGGAAGCACGAAGGCCCAGCCATCTGGCCGGGCCTCTCGGGGTACACCTCGCCCCTGAGGCCCGAAGGTACCTGTGGATGACGGGCAGCGTCAACCATCTGCACGGTCGGCTCGCCACACGTCCACGAGCCACCCGAGGTACTCGCGCTGCTCGTCGTCGAGGCCCGACCACCAGGCGACCCAGTCGACCTCGAGTGCGAGCTCGTCTTCGTCCTCGGTCACCGCGGACGACCCGCCGTGCGGTCCTCGCACTGCGCGGCCAACGACGGCACCGGGTGCGCCTGCTCGTGGCAGCGGCAGTGCCACGGCGTCCGGCCGTGACCCTGCCGGGCCGGCTCGCTCACCGGGACCCGATCGGGACGAGGCGCTTGGCCAGCCACTCCCACTCCCGCTCCGGCCACGCCGGGCGATCACCCACCCGTGTCCCGCAGTCCTGGGCCGGCGGCTCGCAGTAGACCCCCCGGCACACGATGACCGGACCCTCGTCGGCAGTACGCGAGCCGACCTTCGCCGTGGCCTGGTCCTCGGCGTTGGCCGCGACGTGCCGCCGCTCCCGGCTCGCGTACACGACCAGGGTCCGCTCGCCGTCGGAGTGCTCAGTCCGGCCCCCGCACCACGGGCACAGCGCGTCGAGCAGCTGCCCGTCGTGCACCTCGCCGAGCTCACGCGCGACGTCGTCGCAGAGCGGCCCGAGCCACCCGCGAAGCCGGGGCAGCACCATTGGGTCGGCCTGATGCGCGGGGGAGACCCAGGCCCGGGCGAGCTGCAGGTACGGGCGCGGGTCCGTCCACGACGACTCGACCGCCGGAGCCCGGTCGACGCCCGCCGCCTGGGTCACCACCTCGGCCGCGTCGGCCGCCGTCGCGACGAACCGCGCCAGCAGGTCCAGCAGGCCGAGAGCAGCCGGTGCCGGGACCGGCCCGGTGCCGCGCACTGCACCCGGCCTCGTCGACGCGATCCGCGCGTCGAGGCGCTCCTGCATCGCGAGCATCGCGGCGTGCGCACGCTGCGCCTCGCTCACCGCGCGCCGCCCGGTCGACCCGCGCCGCGTCGAGCCCGGCGTGCTGAGCGTGACCAGCGCCGGCCATGCACCGATGAGGTAGTCGATGTGCTCGAGCACCTGCCGCTTCAGGTGAGGGCTGCTCGTGCTCTGGTGGACGGGCGTGCTCATGACTCTCCTCGGGAGCGACGGCCACCACGACGACCACGACGACGAGCCTTGGCCTCTGGTGACACTGGGGGAGAACTACTGGAGCCCGTCCCGACCCGACCCGACCC
>NZ_CAMPHH010000232.1 GCF_946885855.1 uncultured Actinotalea sp.
GGCCCGACCCGTCCCGGGCTCGCGGTGCGGTCGGACACCCGGCGCGCCGCCCGTGAGGTGCGGCGCCTCGGCGTCGCCCCGACCGTGGCCGCCGTCGTGCTCCTCGGCTTCCTCGTCGCCGCCGTCTGGCCGGAGCTGCTCGCCCCGGGGGACCCCGCGGCGATCCGGCTCGACGCGGCGCTGCGGCCGCCCTCCGCCGAGCACCCGCTCGGGACGGACCCGTCTGGCCGGGACCTGTGGACCCGGATCGTGCACGGCACCCGGGAGTCCCTCACCATCGGGCTGGGCGCGACGGGCGTCGCCCTCGGCCTGGCCATCGTCCTCGGGCTCCTGGCCGGGCTCGGCGGCAGGGTCGCCGACCGCCTCGTCGGCGGCGTCCTCGAGGTGGCCTTCGCGTTCCCCACCATGCTCCTCGCCCTCCTGCTGGTGGCGGTCCGCGGGCCGTCGACGACGACGCTCGTGCTCGCCGTCGGCGTGGGGACCGCGCCCGGGTACGCCCGCCTGGTGCGGGGGCAGGTCCTGGCGGTGCGGCGCGAGCCGTACGTCGAGGCGGCCCTGGCACTCGGCCACCGGCCGCGCGACGTCGTCGTGCGCCACGTCCTGCCGAACGCCCTGCGGCCTCTGGTCGCCCTCGTGACCCTGGGCCTGGGCCAGTCCGTGGTGTGGGCGTCGGGGCTCGCGTTCCTCGGCCTCGGCGTCGCGCCGCCCTCGCCGGAGTGGGGAGCGCTGCTCGAGGCGGGCCGCATCTACGTCACCACCGCCTGGTGGCTCGAGGTCATGCCCGGCCTCGCCATCGTCACGCTCGCCGTCGCCGCCACCTGCGTCGGACGAGCCGTCCAGTCCCGACTCGAGGGGGAGCAGCCATGACCGTCATCCGCACCGTCCACCCACCCGCGGCGGTCACGCCCGCGCCGTCGGCCGGGCTCCCCGGCACGCCGGACCCCGCGGTCCTGCGGGTCGAGGACCTGCGCGTCGGCTTCCGGCGCGACGGCCGCACCACCGAGGTCGTCCACGGGGTCTCCTTCGCGCTGGACCGGGGGCGCTGCCTCGCCCTCGTCGGCGAGTCGGGCTCCGGCAAGAGCGTCACCGCCCGGACCCTCGTCGGGCTCACCGGTCCCGGCGCCCAGGTCCGCGCCCAGCGGCTCGAGCTGCACGGGCGGGACCTGCGCGGCCTGCCCGAGCGGGCCTGGCGGCACCTCCGCGGACGGGACGTGGGGCTCGTCCTCCAGGACGCCCTCGTCGCGCTCGACCCGTTGCGCACGGTCGGTGCCGAGATCGCCGAGCCGCTGCGGCTCCACCGGCTCGGGGACAGCGCCGCCCGGCGCCGGCGCGTGCTCGAGGTCCTCGCCGACGTCGGCGTGCCGTCACCGGAGCTCCGGGCGCGGCAGCGGTCCGGCGAGCTGTCCGGCGGCCTGCGCCAGCGCGCGCTCATCGCCACGGCGCTCGTCACCGACCCGCCCCTCGTCGTCGCGGACGAGCCGACGACGGCGCTCGACGCGACCGTGCAGGCGCAGGTGCTGGACCTGCTGGCCGCGGCCCAGGGCCGCGGGACGTCGGTGCTGCTCATCAGCCACGACCTGTCCGTCGTCGCGCGGCTCGCCGACGAGGTGTGCGTGCTGCAGGCGGGCCGGGTCGTCGAGGCCGGACCCGTCGAGCAGGTGCTCCGCGACCCACGGCACCCGTACACGCGCGCCCTCGTCGCGGCCGTGCCGACGGCGGGGTCACGCGGCACACGGCTCTCGCCCGTGCCCGCGGCCGGGCCCGCCGTCACCGCCGCTCCCGCGCCGGGGGAGGTCCCCACCCCCGGCAGGGCCGTACTCGAGGCCACCGGCCTGGTGAAGCGCTACCGCGGACCCGACGGCGTGGACCGCACGGTCGTCGACGGCGTGTCCTTCACGCTGGAGGCGGGCCGGACCCTCGGGGTCGTCGGCGAGTCCGGCTCGGGCAAGACGACGACGGCCCGGATGGCCCTCGCGCTCCTGGCGCCGGACGCGGGCGAGGTCCGCCTGCACGGGCGGCCCTGGACCGCAGCGACCCCGCGTGAGCGGCGTGACCTGCGACCGCGCATCGGCGTCGTGTACCAGGACCCGCTCAGCTCCTTCGACCCGCGGTGGGACGTGCAGCGGATCCTGCTCGACGCGCTCTCGACCGCGCCCGACGCCGGGGGTGCCGACCCCCGGGGTCGCGCCCTCGAATTGCTCGAGCTCGTCGGCCTCGGCGCGGAGCACCTGCGCCGCGCGCCGCTGCGGCTGTCCGGGGGCCAGCGCCAGCGGGTGGCCATCGCCCGCGCCCTCGCGCCCCGGCCCGACGTCGTCGTCTGCGACGAGCCGGTGTCCGCGCTCGACGTGTCCGTGCAGGCCCAGGTCCTCGACCTGCTCACGGACCTGCAGGCCGCGCTCGGGGTCGCCTACCTGTTCATCTCCCACGACCTCGGCGTCATCCAGCACATGAGCGACCGGCTGCTGGTCATGAAGGACGGCCGGGTCGTCGAGGAGGGCGCGACCGCCGACGTCCTGCGCGACCCGCGGGCCCCGTACACGCGCCGCCTGCTCGCGGCGATGCCGCGCCTGCCCGACCGACCCACCGGCCCGGACCGACCCACCGGCCCCGACCGGCCCGCCGGCCCCGGCACGTCCGCCGTCGGCACCGCCGGCACCACCCCCACGACCGACCGCACGACCAGGAGCACCTCATGACCACGACACCACCCGCGCGCCGCGGGCCCCGCCCGATCGGCTTCAACCTGTTCGAGATGAACTGCGTCGGGCACATCTCCCACGGGCTGTGGGTCCACCCCGAGAACACCCGCCACCGGTTCAACGACCTCGACTTCTGGACCGACCAGGCCCGGCTGCTGGAGGAGGGGCTGTTCGACGCGGTCTTCCTCGCCGACGTCGTCGGCGCGTACGACGGGTACCGCGGCGGCCCGGAGACCGCCCTGCGGGAGGCGGTCCAGATCCCCAGCAACGACCCGCTGCTCGTCATCCCGGCCATGGCCGCGGTGACGGAGCACCTCGGTTTCGCGGCGACCTTCTCCACGACCTACGAGCCGCCGTTCGCGTTCGCGCGGCGCGCCAGCACGCTCGACCACCTGACCAAGGGCCGGTTCGGCTGGAACGTCGTGACGTCCTACCTGCCCAACGCCGCCCGCAACTTCGGGCTCGCCGAGGAGGTCGAGCACGACAGGCGGTACGCCATCGCCGACGAGTACCTCGACGTCCTCTACAAGCTGTGGGAGGGCTCGTGGGACGACGACGCGGTCGTCCAGGACCGCGAGCAGCGTGTCTACACCGACCCGGCCAAGGTCCGGTACGTCGACCACGTGGGCGAGCGCTTCTCCGTCGCCGGACCCCATCTGGTCCAGCCGTCACCGCAGCGCACGCCGGTGATCTTCCAGGCGGGGTCCTCCCCGGCGGGGCGCGCGTTCGCGGCCCGGCACGCCGAGGGCGTCTTCGTCGGCGGGTACGACCTCGCGTCGTACCGCGAGACCGTGGCGGACATCCGCCGCCAGGCTGCGGCGAACGGTCGCGACCCCCACGACGTGCGGACCTACGCCATGGCCGTCGTCATCGTCGGGCGGACCCGCGAGGAGGCCGAGCGGAAGGCGGAGGAGTTCGCACTGCTGTCCCGTGCCGAGGGGTACCTCGCGCACGCCGGCGGTGGGGGCGTCGACCTCGCGGCGTACCCGCGGGACATGCTCATGAGCGACGTCCTCGCCGCCGAGGCGGCGGCGGGCCGCGACCGGACGCGGCAGACCCGGTTCCACCGCTCCGACGGCACGGTCGGGGACGCCCTGCGCGAGGTCACCCGCTTCGACCGGGGGCCGTTCTTCGCGGTCGGGACCCCGGCCGAGGTGGTCGACGCGATCGAGGGGTGGGTCGCGGCGACCGACCTCGACGGGTTCAACCTGCGGCAGTTCCTCACCCCCGGGACGGCGGAGGACTTCATCGCGCTCGTCGTGCCCGAGCTCCAGCGACGGGGGCTCTACCGCACGCGCTACGAGGAGGCCACCCTGCGCGAGCGGCTGTTCGGCGCCGGGCGGACCCGCGTCCCCTCGACGCACCCCGCGGCGCGCTACCGGGGCGGGGCGAACCTCCCGGCGACCGGTCCGGGGGCCGGGACGGGGACGGTCGCCGACGCCCTGGAGCGCGTCGGCGTGACGGTCTGACGGCGGTAGGGCGGGCCGGGACGCGCAGGGGGCGCCCCGACCCGCCCGACGCACGTCACCAGGCGGCGACGTGCGCCTGCAGCGCGTCCCGGACGAACCGTGCCCCGTCCTCGCCGCCGTAGTTCGCGGCGAAGCGCGGGTCGGCGACGTACATCTCGGCGAGCCCCAGGACGTAGCCGGCGTCCGGCCGGCCCGTCCCGTGCCCGGGGGTGCCCGGGATGCTCGCGAGCCACGCCACGTGACGGGACGCCAGCGCCTGCGCCTCCGCGCCGGCCGGGTCCTGGCCCGCCGTCGCCGCGCGGGTCCAGTCGCGCCCCAGCTCGTCGCTGCGGGCCTTCCAGTCCTGGCGGTCCGCGTCGGTCATGCCGCGCCACCACGTGTCGCCGCGGGCGTAGGCCTCGGCGCCCCAGCGCTGCTCGACCTCCTCGCGGTGCTGCGTGTGGTCGAATCCGTCGAACATCTCCTCGGCCACGAGCGGGCCTCCTTCCTCCAGTGCGGTGATGGTGCGCTCGACCGACCCCACCTGCCGGGCGAGGCGGTCCGCCTCGCGCCGCAGCTGGTCCCGGTGCTCGCGGAGCGCGGGCAGGACGGTGGCGGGGTCCTCGGGGGCGACGTGGTCGCCGACGACGTCGCGGATCGACCCGAGCGGGACGCCGAGCCCGCGCAGCACGAGGACGCGCTGGAGCCGGACGAGCTCCCGCTCGCCGTACCAGCGGACGCCGCCGGTGCCGACCGACGCGGGCGTGAGCAGGCCGATCGCGTCGTAGTGCCGCAGGGTGCGGCTGGTCACCCCCGTGAGGCGCGCCACCTCCTGGATCGACCACTGCCGTCCGGTCGCGGTCACGGCCACCTCCCTCCTGCGCGGTCCCGGGCCTGTCCGAGATCGACGGTAGAGGTTGACGCTGCGTCAACCGCAAGCCCGTGGCGGCCGGCGGGTCGGCGGGTGGTTCGGATTCGCGATTGCGGTGCGACCCCGACCCGCGGGTAGCATCGGCGGCCACAGGCGTCGACCCGGCCATCACCGGCGAGCCTCCGGAAGAACAGGTCGCCGCGCCCCGGTGCGACGGTCCCAGTAGAACCGGACGGGTGGGCCCGTCACAGCCTGCGACGAGCGGCCACCGCCGACGTCGCCCGGAGGCCGTGCCCAGCACGGGAGCCGGTGCGGCGCCGTCGGCGGCAAGCGAGGTGGTACCGCGGGGCCCCGGGGACGGGGCGTCGTCCTCGCACGATGTGTCAGACGAGCGTCACTGACCCGCACACCGTGCCGGACCCGTGGAGGACCCCCATGGC
>NZ_CAMPHH010000233.1 GCF_946885855.1 uncultured Actinotalea sp.
CGCGGAGCGGGGGGACTCCTAGCGTGGCTCAGCGTCGCGCGGCGCCGTCGCCGCACGGTCGTGGTGGGTGTGCCGGGGCCAGTCTGCCCCGGGGATGTGGGGCGGTCGTGCCGGGGCGGGCTCGGTGGGCGAGCTGCCGGGTGGCCGACGTCAGGCGAGCGCCTGCGCCAGGTCCGCCTGGAGGTCGGCGGGGTCCTCGAGGCCGATGGACAGCCGCAGGAGGTCGGCGCCCGGGCGGGCGTCGGCGGGTACGGGCCGGTGGGTCAGCGCAGCGGGGTGCTGGATCAGCGAGTCCACGCCGCCGAGGGACACGGCGTGCGTGAAGAGCCGGACACGCTCGGCCGCGCGCGCCGCGGCGTCGAACCCGCCGGCGAGCCGGATCGTCACCATCGCGCCCGGCCCGCGCATCTGCCGCCCGAGCACGCCGGCCGGGTCGGTGCCGGGCAGGCCCGGGTAGAAGACCTGCGTGACGGCCGGGTGCTCGGCGAGCCAGCCGGCCATCTTCTCGGCCGACTCCTGCTGCGCCCGCACGCGCACGGGCAGCGTCGGCAGGCCGCGGTGCAGCAGGTACCCGGCGAGCGGGTGCAGGATCCCGCCGGTCACCGCGCGCACGCGCCGCAGCGCCGCCGCCCAGGTCGCGTCCGTCGCCACCACGCCGCCGACGGCGTCCCCGTGCCCGCCGAGGTACTTCGTCGCGCTGTGCAGGACGAACGTCGCGCCGTGGTCGGCCGGGTTCTGCAGGACGGGCGTCGCGAAGGTGTTGTCCACCAGCACGGGTCGTCCGCCGGCCGCGCGCACGACCGCCGCGATGTCCACGAGGTCGAGCGTCGGGTTGGCGGGGGTCTCCACGACGACGAGGCACGTGTCCGGGCGGACGGCCGCGGCGACGTCGTCCGCGGAGCAGTAGGTCGTCTCGGTCCCCAGCAGGCCGCTGCCCAGCAGGTGGTCGGTGCCGCCGTAGAGCGGTCGGACGCCGACGACGTGCCGCCCGCCGCCCTCGGCCTGCGCGGCGAGGAGCGTCGCGGCCACGGCGGCCATGCCGGAGGCGAAGGCGACGGCCTCCTCGGTGTGCTCGAGCGCCGCGAGGCCGGCCTCGAACCGCGCGACCGTCGGGTTCCACAGCCGGGCGTAGACGTGCCCGCCCGCGGTCGGGTGGCCGCCCGTGGCCATCGCCTCGTACGCCTCGCCGCCCGCGTCGATGCTCGGCAGCGGGTTCGTCGAGGAGAGGTCCAGGGGCGGGGCGTGGACGCCCAGGCCGGTGAGGTCGTCACGGCCGGCGTGGACCGCGAGGGAGTCCAGGCCGAGGGCGTGCGAGGTCAGGGCGTGCGGCGTGCGGTGCGGCGTGCCGGCGTCGGTGGCGGCGTGGGGTCCCATCAGGGGATGGTCGTGCGAACCTGCGGCCGAACTCAAGATGCACCGAGGATCCTGCGCTGTGCGGTTGATTTCGAGGAGATCCTGCATGATGGTGACCGTGACGAACGATGCTGGGACGAAGGATCTTCGGCGGGCCCGCGGGGCGGGGCAGATCTCCCCGGGGAGGGCGCCGCTGGGCCGGACCGACCTGCGGCTGCTCGCGGAGCTCGTGGAGAACGGGCGGCTGACGAACGCCGCGCTCGCGGCCCGCGTCGGCATCGCGGAGTCCACGTGCTCCCAGCGTGTGCGCGCGCTGCGGGAGTCCGGGGTCGTGCGGCGGTTCACGGCGGAGGTCGACCCGGCGGCGCTCGGGCTCGGGATCCAGGCGGTCGTCAAGGTGCGGCTCGCGACGCACGGGCGGGACCACGTCCACGGGTTCCAGGCGCTCGTGCAGCAGATCCCCGGGGTGCTGACGATCTTCCACGTCGCGGGCGAGGACGACTACCTGCTGCACGTGGCCGTCGAGTCCGCGGCGGCGCTGCGGGACCTGGTGCTCGAGCACCTCAACGTCCACCCGATCGTGCGGCACACGGAGACGCAGCTGGTCTTCGACGTCCTGCCGGGGGCGGGGATCCTGCCGACAGGGTGAGCAGGGTCGGAGAGACGCCGGTCTGGTGGCGCCCTATATCTCACGGATATAGTACCGAGGTGGCCACGGTCGAGCGCTCCTCCCGCACCCGGTACGCCGTGCTCGGCATGCTGACGGTCGAGCCGATGTCCGGATACGACCTACGCGCGACGATCGACCGCACGGTCGGCCACTTCTGGCACGAGGGCTACGGCCGCCTCTACCCGACGCTCAAGGAGCTGACGGCCGAGGGCCTCGTCGAGGGCCGGACCGAGCCGGGGCGCGGTCCGCGCCGCACGGTCCACCGGCTCACCGACACCGGCTGGGCGGAGCTGCGCCGCTGGCTCGGGACGCCGCCCGGCCCGCCGCAGCACGGCCGTGACGACCTGCTGCTCCAGGTGTTCTTCGCCCGCCACGCGCCGCACGGCGTCCTCGCCGAGCACGTCCGACGGCGCCGCGAGGTCACCGCCGCGCTGCTGGACCGGTACGAGGCGATCGAGGCCGAGCTGCGTCGGGACGCGTCGCCGGACGCCCCGGCCTGGCTGCTCACGGTCCGCCACGGAGTCCACCTGGCGCGGGCGTCGCTCGCCTGGTGCGACGAGGCGCTCGACGTGCTCACGGCGTTCGAGACCCAGGAGGTGGCGGGATGACCGGGGGACGTAGCGGGAGCGACCGGAGGCGGACGTCCGCGGGGGTCCCGCCGGCGTCCACTGTGCCCTCGACCGCACCGCCCTCGGTTTCGCCCTCTGTCCCGGTGTCCGACGCGCGGGCACGCCTTGCCGAGCGGGTCGAGCGTCACCGGGGCGTCGTCGGCGTCGCTGCGGCCGTGGTCGCCGGCGCGCTCACGGTGACCTGGCTCGTCGTCGTCCCGGAGAAGGCGGACGCGGCCGGGCCGCTCCAGGCCGCCGTCCTCCGGTACGCCCACCCCGTGTGCTGGGCGCTGCTGGCGGCCGCGGCGACGGCGTGGGCAGCCCGCGCCCCGCGCCCCGCCGTCGAGTGGCCCGCTCGCGCAGCGCTGGCCGCCTACGTCGCGTTCCTCGCGGCGCTCGCGTTCTGAGCCCGCGGCAGCTGCACTCCCTCCGCCCGTCTCCTCACGGCGGCACCGGCTCGAGCAGCTCGTCGACCACGACGCACCGGTCGAGCTCGCGATCGATCGCGTCCCGCTCCGCCGCCGTGACCCACAGCCCGTGGGCCGCCTTGACGGTCACCTGCAGCTGGACGTAGCGGCAGCGGAAGCCCCGGTGCGGCGGCAGCCAGGTCGCCGCGTCCGAGGCGCCCTTGGCCTGGTTGAGGTCGCCGTCGACCGCCAGGAGGTTCGCCGGGTCGTTGGCGAACGCGACGCGCTGCTCGGGGGACCACTGCTGCGCGCCCTTCTGCCAGGCGTCCGACAGCGCCACGACGTGGTCGATCTGCACGTCCACGCTGCGTTCGCCGCGCTCGAAGGCGATCTCCTCGTCCGAGTACGGGTCGAGCAGACGCCCCGTGAGCACGACGCACCCGCCGGTCGCCGGGTCGGTGGTGACGTCCGCGAGGTCGCGCGCCAGTACGTCGTTGCGGGTGTCGCAGCCGTTGCGGTCCACGTCGACCCAGCCGTCGCCGAACAGCTCCCGCTCGTAGCCCGTCCGCGGCGCCCGCCCCTTGACCGGCAGCGTCGCGAGCGCCGCCCGGGCGTCCGCGAGCTGCTGCGCCGTCACGCCGACGACCGTCCCCGTCGGCTGCCGGGCTCCCAGCGGGTCCGGCAGGCCCCACCGGTCCGCGCTGTCCGTCGCGGTGAGCAGCAGCGCCGCGAGCAGCACGGACGCGACCGTCGCGAGCACGGTCACCACCCGGTTCGCCCGACGCCGACGGCGCCCCGCGGCGCGGGCGAAGGGATCACGGCGGCGGCTCACGGGCGGCACGCTGCCACAGGCCACCGACACCGGCGGAGGGCGGCGCTGGCACCTGTGGGTCGCTGCCCTCAGCCGCCGCCCGGGGCGCCGGCCGCTGCGCAGCCTCCGTGCGCCCACCGTGCGCCCCCACCTGTGAGCCGGTCGCAGCCGCGACCCGCGCACTGCGCAGCGGTGGGACGCTGGTCCGGTGAGCGCCGTGGTGCACCTCGGGATCGACCTGGCGTGGAGCCACCGCAACCGCACCGGCGTGGCGGCCCTGGACGACGACGGCATCCTCGTCGCCTCCGCCTCCGTCCGCACCGACGACGAGATCGCCGCCTTCGTCGGGACGCACGCCCGCGGCGCCGTCGTCGTCGCCGCGCTCGACGCACCGCTCGTGGTGCCGAACGCGACCGGGCAGCGCCCGTGCGAGGCGCAGGTGACCCGCGAGTTCCGCGCGTTCCACGCGGGCTGCCACCCGGCCAACCGCTCGTGGCCCTGGTTCGACCCGCCGCGGGCGGAGGTGCTCGCGCGGCGGTTCGGCTGGGACGTCGACCCCGCCACGCCCCCGGCGCGGAACACCTCCGTCGCGGTCGAGGTCTACCCGCACCCGGCGATGGTGACGCTCTTCGACCTCGACACCGTCATCCCCTACAAGCAGCGCGGGCCACGCCGGGACGTCCCCCACCTGCGGGTCGCGCTCGGGGAGCTGCTGACGCAGATGGAGCAGCACTGCGAGGAGCCGCTGCGCCTCGGTGCGTCGCCGCGGTGGGCCGCGCTGCGCCGCGCCGTCGCGACGGCCACGCGCAAGGTGGACCTGCGGATCGTCGAGGACGAGGTCGACGCGATCTTCTGCGCCTACCTCGCGTGGCGCTGGGCCGGGCGTGCGACGACGGGCGACCCGTGGCTGCGCGTCGTCGGCGACGCGGCCGCGGGCTACATCGTCGTCCCCGCCCCACCGGCCCGCTGACGCCGATCCCCGACCCCGACCGGGCGGCGAACGGGGAAAGCTCGTGGCGCCATGTGCCACAGACCTTCCCCGGTGCTCCTCCCGCACACCCTCACGCCCGGCGCAGCACCGCCACCAGGAAGTCCGACTCGGGCGTGAACGGGCGCAGGTCCCAGCTCTCCAGCGCGAGGCCGAGCGCCAGGCCGGCTCGCTCGACGTCGGCGAAGAACTGACCGAACGCGTAGCCACGCCCGGCGCCGAACCCGATCACCGCGCGGCCCCGCGGGGCCAGGTGCGCCCCGAGCCGGCGCAGCACCTCGACCTCCGTGCCCGGCGCGAGGAACGTCATGACGTTGCCGGCGCACACGATCGCGTCGAACGGCGCGCTCGCACCGACGGGCGCGGTCACCCCGCGCGCCGGCAGGTCGAGGTCCACGAGGTCGCCGACCAGCCACGTCGGCCCCGGCTCGTCCTCCTCCGCCGCGGCGATGAGCACCGGGTCGACGTCCACCCCGACGACGGCGTGCCCCCGCCGGTGCGGCTCCCCGGCGAGGTCGGCGC
>NZ_CAMPHH010000234.1 GCF_946885855.1 uncultured Actinotalea sp.
CGGCCGGCTCAGCGGTGGGTGAGGCGGCCCAGCAGGCCCCGCTTGACCTCCTCGGGCTTCTGCAGCTCGCCCTGCTGGGCGTTGAGCACGAGCACCGAGCCGACCAGCGCGGGCGTGACCCACTGGAGGACCTTCTGCTGCTTCTGCGCCTTGGCGACCGCCGCCGGCGTGCCCGCCGACGGGGTCACGGCGCTCTCGGCGGGGGCGTCGCCTGCCTGGGCGATCCTCGCGCCCAGCGCCCCGTTCCAGGCGGTCGTGCCGAGGGCGGCGGCCGTGAGCGCGATCTTGGCGACCGTGCTGGCGCCGACACCCTGCTGCGCGGCGACGCGACCCTTGTTCGCCAGGAGGAGGCCGGCGCCGCCGACGAGGTGCGCGCCGATCGCGGCGGCGTTGAGTGGGGCCCACCTGCCCCAGCCGGCCGAGGCGGTGCGCAGCCGGTCCGTGGGGTTGGAGACGACCTTCGAGGCTCCGTTGAGACCGACGGCGCCCATGAGGTTGCCCCCGAACCAGGCGGCGGCGCCGAGGTCGTGCAGCGAGCGGATGACGGTGTTCGTGGCCATGGGTGGTCCCCCAGAGGTGGTGGTCGGGTCGCGTCTGGCGCGGAGCGGCGGGTCGCCGCGGGACGTCCACCGTCCGTCCGGGACTCCATGAACGCATCCCGGGGGGCGTCCGAGCGGTCCGGGGCGGCCGGACGCGTCTCAGGCGATCAAGGGCGGGCACGGTCGCGCGCACGGACGCGGCGTAGCATCTCGCCCTTGTGAGCCGCCTGACCGAGGTCGTCCTGCCGCGTCGGCTGGGCACCGACTTCCGCTGGCTCATGGGGTCGTCGTGGTCGAGCAACCTCGGCGACGGCATCGCGCTCGCCGCCGGGCCCCTCCTCGTCGCGTCGCTGACCGACGACGCGCGCGTCGTGGCACTCGCCGCGGGCCTGCAGTGGCTGCCGCCCCTGCTGCTGGGCCTGCCTGCCGGGGCCCTGACCGACCGGCTGGACCGGCGGCGCATCGTCATCACGGTCAACCTCGTGCGGGTCGCGGTCCTCCTCGTCCTCGCGGCCCTGCTGCTGACCGGCCAGGCGCCGGTCGCCGTCGTGCTCGTCACCCTGTTCCTCCTGGCCAGCGCCGAGGTCTTCGCGGACAACAGCGCCCAGACCTTCCTGCCCACGCTCGTGGCGCGCGACGACCTGGCGGCGGCCAACCAGCGGCTCCAGGCGGGGTTCGTCACCGTGAACCAGCTGGTCGGCCCGCCGCTGGGCGCGGCGCTCTTCGCGCTCGGCTCGATGTGGCCCTGGACCACGCAGGCGCTGGTCATGGTGCTGAGCGTGGTGCTCGTCTCGCGCATCGCCCTGCCGCCGCACGGGCGCGAGCACGCGCCGCGGTCGCACGTCCGCCGCGACATCGCCGAGGGCTTCCGGTGGGTGCGGCAGCACGCGGCGATCCGCACGCTCATCGTCACGGTGCTCGTCTTCAACATCACGTTCGGCGCGGCCTGGTCGGTGCTCGTGCTCTACGCGACGCAGCGGATCGGCCTCGGTCCCGTGGGCTACGGGCTGCTCACCACCGTGGGCGCGGTGGGCGGCGTCGTCGGCATCGCGGCCTACGGGTGGCTGACCCGGCGCGTCAGCCTGGGCAACCTCATGCGCGCAGGGCTGATCATCGAGGCGCTGACGCACCTGGGGCTCGCGCTGGCCCGGACGCCCTGGGTCGCGCTGCCCGTCTTCTTCGTCTTCGGGGTGCACGCGTTCGTGTGGGGCACCACGTCGACGACGATCCGGCAGCGCGCCGTGCCGCGGGAGCTCCAGGGGCGGGTCGGCAGCGTCAACCTCGTCGGGGTGTTCGGCGGCCTCGTCGTCGGCTCGGCGATCGGCGGCGCGCTCGCCCAGCAGTGGGGCGTCACCGCGCCGTTCTGGTTCGCCTTCGTGGGGTCGGTGCTGTTCGTGGTCCTGCTGTGGCGCCAGCTGCGCCACGTCGCCCACGCCGACGACGCCCTCACCATCCCGGGTGCACCGACCGCGGAGGACTGAGCTACCGACGCTCCAGCAGGACCGCGACCTCGTAGTGGTCCGTCTGCGGGAACATGTCGAGCAGCCGCGCCTGCACCGGCTCGAGCGAGGGCATCGCAGCGAGGTCCCGGGCCAGGGACACCGCGTTGCAGCTGGAGTAGACCACGTACCGGGCCGCCGACCCCTCGAGCCAGCCGGAGAGGTCGCCGCCGATGCCGCGTCGGGGCGGGTTGACCACGACGAGGTCGGGGGCGTCGTCGTGGGCGTGCGCGAGGGCGAACGCCGTCGCGTCCCCGGCCCGGAACGTCGTCCGTGCCAGTCCCGCCTCGCGCGCCGAGAGCTCCGCGCTCGCCACGGCCTCGGCGCTCACCTCGACCCCGACGACGGCGCGCCCGGGCCCCGCGACGTGCAGGGCGAAACCGCCCACGCCGCAGTACAGGTCCCACACCGACGACGGCGCCGCGGCGTCCACCCACTCCCGTGCCTGCCGGTACAGCGCGGCGGCGACGGCGGTGTTCGTCTGGAAGAAGCTCTGCGGGCGCAGGTGCAGCGTGACCCCGCCGAGCCGCATGGGCAGCGTCTCGGTGTCCGTGAGCAGGATCTCCCGGTCACCCTCGAGCACGGCCTTGTGCTCGGGCTGGAGGTTCACGGACGCGACGCGCAGGGCGGGCAGGGCGTCGCGCAGCATCGGCAGGTGCTTGCGGATCCGCGCCAGCGCCTCGGTGGACCGCAGCACGAACCGGACGAGGAGCTCGCCGTCGGGCGACTCGGTGACCAGGAGGTGCTTGAGCTCCCCGCGCCGGGCGGGGACGTCGTACGGGGTCAGCGCCGCGACGGTGACGAAGTCCGCGAGCTGCGGCAGTGCCGCGTGCAGGCCGGGGGAGTGCAGCGGGCAGGCGCGCAGGTCCACCCCGTCGCCGCGCGGGTCCAGGATGCCGAGCGTGGGCTCCTCGACGGTCCCGGCGACCACCATCTTGGCCTTGTTCCGGAAGCCGGACTCGGCGCTGGCGACCGCGGGGAGCCATGTCAGCCCGGCCGGGTCGCCCAGGGTCTGGCGGCAGTGGCGCTCCTTGCCCGTGACCTGGTCGGCGTAGGGGGTCGGCAGCAGGGTGCAGGACCGGCACAGCGCCGCGTCGAAGTAGTGGCACCGCACGCGCGGAGTCTACGGGCGCACCGCGGTCCGCACGGGGGTCAGACGCCGCTTGCGACCCGGTCGCGCCCGGCCCGCTTGGCGGCGTAGAGGGCGGCGTCGGCCTGGGCGACGACGTCGTCCGCGCGCGCCCCCGGTGAGCCGGTGGCGACGCCGATCGAGATCGTCACCGGGGCTTGCTCCCCGATCGAGCCGGCAGCGATGCCGATGCGGAGCCGCTCGGCGAGGGCCGCGGCCGCGTCGTGGTCGGCACCGGGCAGGAGGACGAGCACCTCCTCGCCGCCCCAGCGGATCGCGACGTCCTCGGCGCGCACGGCGCTGCGGACCGTGGCGGCCACGCGCCGCAGGACGGCGTCGCCGACCTGGTGCCCGTGCGTGTCGTTGACCGCCTTGAAGTGGTCGATGTCGCCGAGCAGCACGCTGTAGGTCGTTCCGCCGGCCTCCACGGTGGCGAGCGCCGTCTCGCCGGCGCGCCGCGTGAGCAGGCCCGTCAGTGCGTCCGTGGTCGCCAGCGCTCGCAGGGCGCGCTCCCGCTGCACCGACGCGGTGATGTCCTTGGCCGTGCAGACGAGACCGTCGACGGTCCCGTCCGGCTCCTGCACCACGGTCACCGTGACGTCCACGTCGACGACGTGGCCGTCCCGGTGGCGCCACTGGCTCGTCGCGCGGAAGCCGGTCCGGGACCGGACGGCACCCAGGAGCGTCTCCTGAGCCTGCGTCGCGTGGTCGGCCTGGAAGTCGCTCGGCCGGCGCCCCACGAGCTCGGCCGTGTCGTACCCGATGAGGTCGGACAGGCCCCGGCTGGCGAAGGTGATCCGGGTGTCGAGGCCGGTGACGAACACGGGGTCGGACGCCGCCTCCAGGGCTCTGACCAGGAGCTCGCGCTCGCGGACGGCGCGGTCCTCTCGCGTGCGCTCCTGCTGGACCGAGACGAAGTACTCCACCCGCCCGGCGCCGTCGAGGACGGGGGAGATGTTCCAGTGGACCAGGTACGGCGAGCCGTCCTTGCGGTAGTTCACCGCCTCGCCCTCGAAGTAGGTGGCGGTCGACAGGCACGTGCGCAGCTCGTCGATGACGCGCCGGTCCGTCGCCGGCCCCTGGAGCATCCGGAGGTTCTGCCCGACCAGCTCGTCCTCGCGGTAGCCGGTCATCGCGAGGAACGCGGGGTTGCACAGCACGACGCGCGGCCCGTCGCCGCCGAGCTCGCCGTCGGTGACGACGACGGCGTTGAAGTTCTGGAGGAACGCCCGACGCAGCGTCTCGACCTCGACGCACGTCAGCGCCTCCCGGGTGAGCGGCCCCATCGTGGCGGTCGCGTCGTCGGGGTTCACGCCCAGATCATCGGCAGGGGACCGGGGGTCGTGTAGGACCTTGGGGCCTTGCGCCTGTGATCGGGGCCTCGCCGGCGCCGGGGCGCACGACTCACCTCGTGCCCGTGGGGGTGCTCCCGATCGGATCCCGGCGTGATCCCGCGCTCACAGGTCCCGCTCCGCGAGCTCGCGGAACTCCTCGGGCACGCTCGCGCCGCGGGCGAGGACCGCCGGCAGGTAGCCGACGGCGTCCCGGCCGAAGCGGTCCCGGACGCGGTCCATCGACCCGTCCACGGCCCGGCGTGCGGCGCCCGGGACGGTCCCGGGCCGCCACGGGTCCTGCGGGGGCAGGTCCAGCTCGAGCTGCACGGCGCGCTGGGTGACCAGGTGGGAGACGGCGACGCCGAGCAGCGTGATCTCGCACCCGGGACGCTCGTCGACGGCCGACCAGGCGAGCCGCTCGGCGATCTCGGTGAGGGTCAGCGTGGCCGCGACGGGCTGCGTCAGCGTCCGGGACCGGGTCGCCCGGCCGGCGCCCGCGAAGCGGACCGTGACGGTGACCGTCCTCCCCGCCAGGTCCCTCTCCCGCAGGCGACGCGCGACGCGGTCGGCCAGGTGGGAGAGCGTCGCGCGCACGTCGCCGCGCTCGGGGCGCCGTCGGCGCATCGCGGACTGCGCGCCGACGGAGCGCGCCCGGTGAGCGCTCGTGACCCGCCGCGGGTCCTCGTCGTGCGCCAGCGCGCTGAGGCGGTGGCCGACGGCACTGCCGAGCAGTCGCTCCACGACGCTGCCGGGCACCTCGGCGAGCTGACCGACCGTGCGGATGCCCTGGTCGGCCAGGCGCTGCTGCGTCACCGGCCCCACGCCCCAGAGCAGCCCGACGGGC
>NZ_CAMPHH010000235.1 GCF_946885855.1 uncultured Actinotalea sp.
GGGTGGAACAGCGTGTCCGGGGGCCGGCCGGCGGGGAACGTGGGGCTGGCGGGGTCGATGCGCAGGCCCCACGGCAGGGAGGTCGGCGGGCCGAACAGCTCCTGGTTGAACCAGTTCCCGAGACGGCCGATCGCCTGGGCGACGAGGAGGCCGGGCGCGACGGCGTCGGCGAAGACGGCGAAGCTGACGCCCTGGCGTCGGCAGCCGATGTACGCCCCCACCGCGCCGAGGGCGATGGCTCCCCAGATGCCGAGGCCGCCCTCCCAGATGGCGAAGGCCTTCGCGGGGTTGCCGTCCGCGCCGAAGTAGGCGTCGGGCGAGGAGAAGACGTGGTAGATCCGGCCACCGACGATGCCGAACGGCACGGCCCAGTACGCGATCTCCAGGACGGTCTCCGGGTCCCCCCCGCGCGCCGCCCACCGGCGCTGGGTCAGCCACACCGCGGCGACGATGCCGGCGAGGATCGCCAGCGCGTAGGCGCGCAGGGGCACCGGCCCCAGGTACCAGACGGACTCGGGCGGGCTGGGGATGGCCGCCGGCAGCACCGCCGCCAGCCCGGTCACCGGCTCACCGACCGCACGCCTGCCGCCAGCTCACCGACGACGGCGCGCAGCGCCTCGAGGCCGGCGGCCCGGTCCTCCTCCTCGGCGAGCGCCCGGACGAACGCGCTGCCGACGATGACGCCGTCGGCGTACGCCGCGACCTCGGCCGCCTGCGCCCCCGTGCTCACCCCCAGACCGACGCACACGTGCTCGGCCCCCGCGGCGCGCGTGTCGCGCACGAGCCGGGCCGCGTCGGCGCCGACCGTCGCGCGCGTGCCCGTGACGCCCATGGTGGACGCCGCGTAGACGAACCCGCGGCTGGCCCGCGCGGTGAGCGCGAGCCGCTCCGGCGTGGAGCTCGGGGCCACGAGGAACACCCGGTCCAGCCCGTGCGCGTCCGAGGCCGCCAGCCAGTCGCCCGCCTCGTCCGGGATGAGGTCGGGGGTGATGAGCCCGGCGCCGCCCGCCGCCGCCACGTCCCGGGCGAAGGCGTCCACGCCGTACCGGACGACGGGGTTCCAGTAGGTCATGACGAGGACCGGGGCACCGGTCGCGGCCACGGCCTCGACCACGCGGAACGTGTCGCGGACGCGGACCCCACCCGCCAGCGCGTGCTCCACCGCGCCCTGGATCACCAGGCCGTCCATGACGGGGTCGGAGTACGGCACCCCGAGCTCGACGACGTCGACGCCCGCCTCGACCATGGCGGTGGCGGCCGCGATCGACCCGTCGACGTCCGGGAAGCCGACCGGCAGGTAGCCGACCAGGGCCGCCCGGCCGTCGGCCCGGAGCTCGTCGAGCCGCCCGCCCGTCCTGCTGCTGACCTGCTGCGTCGTCACTGCGCTCCCTCGTCCAGCAGGTGGAAGTACCGCGCCGCGGTCTCCACGTCCTTGTCCCCGCGGCCGGACAGGTTGACGAGGACCACCGCGTCGCCCTGCCCCGCCTCGGCCAGCTCCCGGCCCAGCCGCATGGTGCCGGCCAGGGCGTGGGCGGACTCGATCGCCGGGATGATCCCCTCGGTCCGGCACAGCAGGCGGAACGCCTCCATGGCCTCCGCGTCCGTGACCGGCCGGTACTCCGCGCGGCCGATGCTGGCGAGCCAGGCGTGCTCGGGGCCCACGCCGGGGTAGTCGAGACCGGCGGAGATCGAGTGGCTCTCGACCGTCTGGCCGTCCTCGTCCTGGAGGAGGAAGGAGCGGGCGCCGTGGAGGACACCCGGGGCGCCGCCGGTGATGGTCGCGGCGTGCCGGCCGGTGTCGACGCCGTCACCCCCGGCCTCGAGGCCGAGCAGGCGCACGGACGGGTCGTCGAGGAACGCGTGGAAGATCCCGATCGCGTTGGAGCCGCCCCCCACGCACGCGGTCACCGCGTCGGGCAGGCGGCCGGTCAGCTCGAGGACCTGCGCGCGCGCCTCGACGCCGATGATGCGCTGCAGGTCGCGCACCATGGCGGGGAACGGGTGCGGGCCGCCCACCGTGCCGAAGACGTAGTTCGTGGTCTGGACGTTGGTCACCCAGTCCCGCAGCGCCTCGTTGATCGCGTCCTTGAGGGTCCGGGACCCGGTGGTCACCGGGACGACCTCGGCGCCGAGGAGCCGCATGCGCGCGACGTTGAGGGCCTGGCGGCGCGTGTCCTCCTCGCCCATGTAGATGACGCACTCGAGGTCGAACAGGGCGGCGGCGGTCGCCGTGGCGACACCGTGCTGGCCGGCGCCCGTCTCGGCGATGACCCGCTTCTTCCCCAGGCGCCGCGTGAGGAGCGCCTGCCCGAGCACGTTGTTGATCTTGTGGGACCCCGTGTGGTTGAGGTCCTCCCGCTTGAGCAGGACACGGACCCCGCCGCAGTGCTCCGCGAAGCGCGGGACCTCGGTGACGATGCTGGGCCGGCCGGTGTACGTCCGGTGCAGCCGCGCGAGCTCGTCGGCGAACGCCGGGTCGGCCTTCGCCTTGGCGTACTCCGCGTCGAGCTCGTCCAGGGCCTCGATGAGCGCCTCGGGGACGAACCGCCCGCCGAAGTCCCCGAAGTAGGGCCCCGCCCCGGCGAGCCGGGCCATGGGGCCGAGCTCGGGCTCCGGCGGGCCCTGCGTGCCCCCCGCGAGCGTCGTCGGCCCGCTCGTCGGCTCGCTCGTCGGCTTGGTCATCGGCTGACTCATCGGCTCGTCCACTCCTGGTCGTACGTCGTGCCGGTCCCGCCCTCGGCACCCGGTGCCGCCGTCCCCGGTGGTCCGGAGGCATCCGGCGATTCTGTCCGTCCGCCCGGAAGGCGCCCGGTCGGTCTCAGGCCCGGTACAGCGCCCGCCCCACCGGCCGCGGCCCGCGCGCCGCCGTCGTGCCCCGGTCGGGCGGCCCGCGCGCTCAGTGGCGGACCGCGCGCAGCGAGGGGTGCGCCCCCGCCGCGACCAGGTCCGCGACCGCTTCTCTCGGGTCCCGGCCCGTGACGAGCGACTCGCCGACGAGCACCACGTCGGCACCGGACCGCGCGTAGTCCATGACGTCGTGCGGCCCGCGGACGCCGGACTCGGCGATCCGGACCACGCCGTCGGGGATGAGCGGGGCCAGACGCGCGAAGGTCGTCCGGTCGATCTCGAGCGTCTTGAGGTTGCGGGCGTTCACACCGATGCACCGGGCACCGGCGTCGAGCGCCCGGGACACCTCGTCCGGGTCGTGCACCTCCACCAGCGCGGTCATCCCGAGGGAGTGCACGCGCTCCACCAGGGAGGTCAGCACGGTCTGCTCCAGCGCCGCGACGATGAGCAGGACGATGTCCGCGCCGTGCGCCCGCGCCTCCCACACCTGGTACGGCGTGACGACGAAGTCCTTGCGCAGCACGGGGACCTCGACGGCCGCCCGCACGGCGTCGAGGTCGGCCAGGCTGCCGCCGAACCGCCGCTCCTCGGTGAGGACCGAGATCGCGGCAGCACCGCCCAGCTCGTACTGGGTCGCGAGCTCCGCCGGGTCCGAGATGGTCGCCAGGGCGCCCTTGCTGGGGCTGGAGCGCTTGACCTCGGCGATGACGCCGACCGCCTCCTCGTCGTGCAGGCGGCCCAGGCACTCCTTCGCGCCGGGAACACGTGCCGCGCGCTCCTTGACCGCCGCCAGGGGCGTCCGGGCCTCGCGCACCGCGAGGTCCTGCCGCACTCCCGCGACGATGTCGTCCAGGACCGTCATCGTCACACCTCCCGTCGGGACGCGGCTCCCCCGCCGCTCCATCCCGCCATCGTAGAGCCGCCACGATGTGGTCCCCGCCACGCCCGTCTGCTGGACGTCCTGGTCCGCCCGGTCCGGGCCGTCAGGTCGGCGCGAGCCACGGCTCGAGCGCGGGGACGTTCCGCGCGACGGTGAAGGCCACCGCGACCGCGAGGAACGCCCAGCCCGGCCACGTCCGGGCACCGTGCCGAACGCGGCCGCGCCGGCCGCCCGTCCCCGTCGGACCCCGGCCCAGGCTGCGGACCAGCCAAAGCGTCCACGCGGCCACGAGGAGCGGCACCCCGACCACGACGAGGGGGTTCATCGCCCAGGCCGACGCCACGTCGAGGCCGGTCAGCTCGTGCACCGCGCGGAGGCCGCCGCAGCCGGGGCACCACAGGCCCGTCGCAGCGAGGAACGGGCACACGCCGTAGCTGCCGGTCAGGTGCGGGGAGCGCACCGCCAGGACGGCGGTGGCAGCCGCCGTCACCGCGCCGACGGCGATCGGGGCGAGCCACGGCCGGCCGGCCGGCGGGACATGCCCGGCGGGCACGACGACGTCGCCCCGCGACCCGGCGTGCCGGGACCGCGGGGCGAGGTGGTCGTCGAGGCGCACGACGGCTAGAGCCCGCTGGTCCCCGAGGACATCTCCGAGATCACCGCGAGGCCTCCGAAGGCGAAGAGCCACAGGAGGTACAGGACGCCGAACACGACGCCGATCCAGCCGAGGACCACGCCGGCCTGGCCGAGCCCGCCGTTCGTCGCCTGACCCTGGGCCGCCGCCTCCTTGGACTTGTTGCCGAGGACGATCGCCGGGATCGCGGTGAACACACCGCAGCACACGAGGCCGAGGATGCCGAGCACGAGTGCCCAGACACCCAGGTTGTTCTTCTCGGTGCCGCCGTACATCGGCGCGCCGCTGCCGCCGCCGTAGTACCCGGGCGGCGGCGGGGCCGAGTAGCCGCCGCCCATGTCACCCCCGGTCGGGTAGGCGCCGGGGTACCCGCCACCCTGTCCCTGCCCGCCGGCCGGACCGCTCCCCTGGCCCGGGCCCCAGGACGTCCCGCCCTGCGGGTCCCCCGAGGACCCGTCCCCCTGCTGTCCGTACGGGTCCTGAGGACCGGTCGGGTTGCTCACGCGCTCTCCTTCGAGATCAGTCGGAAGCGCGGTCCGGGGCGTGCCCCCGGCCCCGCGCTGTGTCGGCGCCCGCCGTCGGCTGGCCGAAGCCCAGCATCTTGAGGACGTACCCCACGACGCAGCCGACGACGACGATCGCCATGCCCACCCAGAACAGCCACGGCATGGAGAACAGCACGGCGAGGGCCGCCGTGACCGATCCGGACATGACGACGATCACGGTGACCCAGGCGGCCAGCGTGTGACCGTGGTTGCGCGGCGGTGAGGCCACCGGCAGGTGGACCCGCTCCGTCGTTCTGTCGAGGGACTCGTCAGCCATGTGCGTTCGTGCCTTTCGTGGACTGGCGGCACCCTATCGAACCAGCGGGGCGCCGGGCGTGTGCTGCCCGCGGGTGTCCGCGGGGATGTCCGGGACGATCAGGAGGGGTCGGCGAAGGGGAAGGGAGGGGTCCGGTG
>NZ_CAMPHH010000236.1 GCF_946885855.1 uncultured Actinotalea sp.
CCGCAGGAGCGAGCCGGCGTCGTCGCCGTCCTCGCTCAGGGCGATGCCGACGCTGACGTCGAGGCCGAGCGGCCGCCCGTCGAGGTGCAGCGCCCCACGGACCTCCTCGCGCACGCGGGTCACGAGCTGCTCGGCGCGGTGCGCGTCGTGGACGCCGGGCAGGCACACGACGAACTCGTCGCCCCCCAGGCGTGCGGCGACGTCGCCGTCCCGCACGGCGCGACGCAGGGCCTCGGCCACCTGCACGAGAAGGCGGTCGCCCGCGGCGTGGCCGTGGTCGTCGTTGACGGACTTGAAGTCGTCGAGGTCGAGGAAGAGCAGCGCCGAGCCACCCGCGCCGCCGCCCCCGCTCCCGCCCGCCGCCGCGCCCGCGCGGAAGGCCGTGCCGACGGCCCGGCCGGCGTCGAGCATCCGGACGACCTCCTCCAGCGCGCCGGCCCGGTTGTGCAGGCCCGTCAGATCGTCCTGGGTCGCCCGCGCCTCCAGGCGCCGCTGCTCGGCGCGCAGGGCCGTGATGTCCATGATCTCCGCGACCACCGCCGGCGGGCCCTCGAGGTCCGGCAGCGCCGACACGTGCACCTGCGTCCACACCGGGTCACCGTCGCTGCGGCAGTGCCGGATCTCCGCCGCCCAGCTCGACCGGCGCGTCGCCGCGATGTCGTCCAGCGCGGACACGACCATGCCGCCGTCCTCGGGGCACAGCAGGTCCCCCCAGGACCTGCCGGCCGGATCCCGGCCGAGGAGGGTGACGAGTGCGGGGTTGGGGCGCACCACGGTCCAGGACCCGTCGTCCTGGCGCAGGAGGACGGCCTTGCCGATGAGCGCCGAGTCGTGCGCGGCCTCGAGCTGCCGGACGGTGGCCGCGAGCGTGGCGGCCAGCCCGTCGCGGGACCGCTGCAGGGTCGCCAGGGACAACGCGAGCGCCACGAGCACGACGGTGAAGAGCTGCACGTAGACGGCCCGCATCTCGGGCTCGTCGACGGTGGCGAGCGGCCCGCCGCCGACGACGGTCCCGACGACGGCGACGACGCTCAGCGCACCGGCCAGCGCACCGACGCGGGGCACCCCGAGGGTCGTGCCCGCCACGGCGGCGACGGCCATGCCCAGGAAGAGCAGCGGTGGGCGGTCGGGCGAGGCGAAGATCAGCGTGAACAGGCCGAACGAGGCGGCCGTGACGACGACCGCGCGCAGCGCTCCGGCCCGCGTGACGAGGTCCTCCAGCCGGTGCGGGCCGGACAGCGCCAGCACGGTGGCGAGGACCACGAACATCGTCCCGCCGTTGCGGACGGTGAAGAGGGTGAAGGCCGGCAGAAAGGCCTCGCCGAGCAGCACGGCCGCAGCGACGGCGGAGGCGGCACCGCTCACCGCGGCGGTCCCCCCGCTGGCGCCGAGGAGCCGGACGACGTCGCGCGGCGTCGTCAGCGTCACCGGCTGGCCCAGGAGACCGCGCACGAGGAGCATGCCGAGGACGGCATGCCCCGCGTTGACCAGGCCGAACACGGCGCTCGGCAGGAGGGGCACGCCGGTGGCGGCGTTGACCGCGAGCGTGGCGAGGACGACGGCCGTGGCCGCGAGGAGCTGCGCGCGGCGCCCGCGGGTGCTCAGCAGGAACCAGACGCTGACCCCGGCGGCCGGCCACGCCAGCGCGATCGTCGAGTCCTCCGGACGGCTCTGCCGGCCGAGCAGGCTGGCGGCCGCGTACAGGACCGTGAACGCCATGAGGAGCAGCGCCCTGCGCGCACCGAAGCCGATCCGCCCGGCCATCCCCGCCTCCTCGTGGTGGCGCCGCGCGCCGAACTCCCTGTCCCTCCATCATCGGCACCTCGGGCGTCGGTGATGAAGGTTCCGGGCGGGTGATCACAGGACGGGCTGCCCGGGAGCGGTCGGCGGGTCCGGTCGGGGACCGGCGAGGGGACCGCCGGGCTCAGAACCGGAACGCCCCCACGGCCTCGTCCAGCTCCGCGGACATCCGCGCGACCGCGCCGGACCCGTCGTGGACCCCGCCCGCGATCTCGGTGGTCGCCGCGGCGCCGTCGGCGATCGCACCGAGGGAGCGCGCGATCTCCCGCGACCCGGCCGCGGCGTCCCCCACGGCCCGGGTGATCTCCGCGGTCGTGGCCGTCTGCTGCTCGACCGCGCTGGCGATCGTCAGCTGGTGGTCGTGCATCGTCGCGATGACGGTCGAGACGTCACCGATGAGCCCCACGGCGACGCCCGTCCGGTCCGCGTTCGTGGCGACCCGGCGGGCCACGTCCTCGGCGGCCCGCGCGGAGGACTGCGCGAGCTCCTTGACCTCCCCGGCGACGACCGCGAACCCGCGGCCCGCCTCCCCCGCGCGCGCCGCCTCGATGGTCGCGTTGAGCGCCAGGAGGTTCGTCTGCTCCGCGATCGCGGTGATGACGCGGGCCATCTCGGCGATCTCCGCCGAGCTCCGCCCGAGCTCCGCGACGGCGTCGGCCGCACTGCGGGCCGAGCCCACCGCCGCCGCGGCCACGGACGCGGCCTGGTCCGCGCTGCGGGAGATCTCCCGGATCGACGCCCCCATCTGCTCGGCACCGGCCGCCACCGCCGCGACGTGGCCGCTGACGTCCTCGGCGGAGCGGGCCGCGGACCCGGAGCGCTCCCGGGACTCCTGCGCGGTGGCGGTCACGTGCCCGGCCGAGGCGGACAGCCCCGCCGCGGTCCCCGCGAGGGCGGCGGACCGCTCGGCGACGTCCCCGAGGGTGCGCCGCAGCGCGCCCTGGGCGCGCACCAGCGACGCCCCCATCCGGCCGAGCTCGTCGCGCGTGCGGACGTCCGGTTCGACCGTGAGGTCACCGTCGGCCATCGCGTCCAGCGCCTGCTGCACCTGTGCCGTGCCCCGGCGGATCCCGCGGGCGGTCCGCAGACCGAGGACGACGACGCCCGTGATGGTCACCGCGAGCGCGACGAGCAGGACCCGCAGCGCGAGGTCGGCGCGCTCGGCGGAGGCGTCCGCCCGGGCCGCCATCTGCGCGCCCAGGTCCTCCTGCGCCGTCGTGAGGTGCTGCCGGTAGGTGTCGACCAGCGGCTGGACCTCGTCGGCGAGCACGCGGGAGTACGTGAGCGGGTCCGAGCTCCGGGCGGCGGGGACGAGCCGGGCGTCCCGCACCTGGAGGAACCGGTCGTGGACCGCGACGAACTCGGTCCAGCCGGCCAGGTCGTCGCCCGCCCGGCCGAGGGCCGCGGTGACGGCCGCGACGTCGTCGGCGACACCGGCGTCGACCTCGGCGAGGCGCTCGAGCCAGCGTTCCTGCATGCGCCCGCTCGACATGGCCGCGACCTGCGCGACGACGCCCACCCCCTCGGCCTGGTCCCGCTCGAGCCGCGCCAGCGGTGCGCCGACGTCCTGCTGCAGGAGCGCCAGCTCGGCCGTGCCGCCGGCGATGACCTGCATCGAGCTGACGCTGCGGACCCCCAGGCCGATGCCGACGACGGCGAACACCACCACCAGCAGCAGGATGCGACCGCTCACGGACAGGCCGCGCGCGGATCTCCCGTCCGGCGTGGCGGGCGCGGCGGACGGGCCGTCCACCGACCGGCGCGCGGCGTCCTCTGTCGTGATCACTCCTGGAGCTCCCCCTCGTCAGCGGCCGGTGGGCCGTCGGCGGTCAGTACGTGAAGATCGAGACCTGCCGGCGCAGGTCGCCGGCCAGCCGGGCCAGGTCGGAGGTCTGCTGCTGCAGCCGGTCCAGCACGGCGGTCGACGTCGCGGCCGCCTCGGCGACGCCGGTGATGTTGGCCGCGATCTCGCCGGACCCCATGGCGGCCTCCCCGACCGAGCGCGACATCTCCGCCGTCGTCGCCGTCTGCTCCTCGACCGCGGAGGCGATGGTGAGCTGGTAGTCGTTGATCGACGCGATGATCGTGCTGATCTCGGTGATCGCCTCGATCGCGCCCCGGGTGTCCCCCTGGATCGTCTCGACCCGCCGGGCGATGTCCTCCGTGGCGCGGGCCGTCTCCTGGGCGAGGTCCTTGACCTCACCCGCGACGACGGCGAAGCCCTTGCCCGCCTCGCCGGCCCGGGCCGCCTCGATCGTCGCGTTGAGCGCCAGCAGGTTCGTCTGCTCGGCGATCGCGGTGATCGTCTTCACGACGGCCCCGATCTCCTGCGACGACGCGCCGAGGCGGGCGACCTTCTCGTTCGTCTCGGCGACGGCGTTCGTGGCGCGACGCGCGACCTCGGTCGCCGCCGACGCGTTCTGCGCGATCTCGCCGATGCTGGCGCCCATCTGGTCCGCGCCCGCGGCGACCGTCTGCACGTTGCGCGACACCTGCTCCGCGGCCGCGGCGACGACGCCGGCCTGCGTCGCGGTCTCCTCGGCCCCGGCGGCGACCTGCGACCCTGCGGTGGAGATCTCGTCGCTGGACGCGGCGAGCGTCGTCGCGGCGTGCGACACCTGGCCCAGGGTCGACCGCAGCGAGACCTGCGCGCGGGCGAGGGCGCCGGCCATCGCGCCGACCTCGTCCCGGGACCGCACCGGCGCGGGGACCGTGAGGTCCCCGTCGGCGAGGGCTTCCAGGGACGTCTGGACGGCGACGAGCGCGCGCCGGATCGACCGGGCGAGGCTCAGCCCCGCCACGAGGGCCACGACGAGCGTGAGGCCGAGAACGGCCGCGAGGAGGACCACGGAGGCCCGCGCGGAGGCCGCTGCCTGCGCCGCGGCGTCGTCGAAGTGCTCCGTGATCGCGACGGCGGTGCCGTCGAGGGCCTCGAGGTAGCGGTCCTTGAGCGGCTCGGTCGTCGTCGCGAGCACCTCCTCGTACGTCTCCCGGTCACCCGCCAGCGCCGCGGCGACGAGCCGGCTGTCCCGGGCGGACGTCCAGGCCTGCCAGCCCTCCTCGAACTGCGGCCAGAGCGCCAGGACCTCCTGCGGTGCGGAGCGCTCGAACGCCGCGGCCGCCTGGGCGACCTCGGCGTCGTTGGCCCGCTGCTCGTCCAGCCACCGGGCTGTCTCCTCCGGCGAGGCGACCGCAGCGATCTGGGCGGCGATCATCCGCGCCTTGAGCTGGCCCTGGTGGACCGTCTGCAGCGGACCGGCGACGTCCGCCTGGACCCGCGCGAGCCCGGCGGTCTGCGCCGCGAGCTGCTGCAGGGAGACGACGGCGACGCCGGCCGAGAGCACGGCGGCGACGCCGAAGAGCCCGACCAGCGCGAGGATCTTGCCGCGGACGGTCCGCAGCGCGGGACGCCGTCGGGGTTCCGTGGCCGGCCGCGCGGGGTGCGGCACCGACGGGGTGCCGTCGGCGTCGGAGGGCGCGTCGCGCCGACCACCGTGGGGGTGGGTCGGGG
>NZ_CAMPHH010000237.1 GCF_946885855.1 uncultured Actinotalea sp.
GTCCGTGCCCTTGTCACGAGTCCGTGCCGACAACGGCACGGACTCGCGGCGACGGCACGGAGCCGGCGTTCGCCCTTGCCCGAGGGCGGGTTCTGTGGTTCATTACTTGTGTAATGAACCACAGGGGTGGCGACGGAGGGCGGGCCGGTGTTCGACGGGCGTGAGCCGATCTACCTGCAGATCGCGGACCGCATCCGTGCGGACGTCGTCAGCGGCGTGCTCGAGGAGGGGGAGCAGGTCATGTCCACGACCCAGTACGCGACGACGTACCGGATCAATCCCGCGACGGCCGCGAAGGCGTTCGCCGAGCTGGTCGACGAGGGCGTCCTGCACAAGCGGCGGGGCATCGGGATGTTCGTCAGCGAGGGCGCGCGCGAGCGCCTCGTGGCCGAGCGTCGCGAGCGGTTCTTCAGCGACGTCCTCGAGCCCGCGGCCGCGGAGGCCCGGGTGCTCGGCATCCCGGTGGAGCTCCTCGTCGAGCGCCTGCGTGCCCTCGACACGCCGTACGCCGCGCACGGCGCGTCGACCAGCGCAGCCCCCGCCGGCGTGAGCCCGGCCGACGGCGCCCCGACCAGCACCCCGACGGCCCCGCGGCTCGCAGCGACGCAGGAGGCGCAGCGATGAGCGTCCACGACACCGCGCCGGGCTTCGGCGTCCGCGCCGAGGACCTGACGGTCCGCTACGGGCGGACCACGGCGCTGCACGGCGTCGACCTCGACCTCGCGCCGGGCGCGATCCACGGCCTGCTCGGGCGCAACGGCTCGGGCAAGACGACGCTCCTGTCCGTCCTGGCCGCGTTCCGGCGCCCGACGCGTGGCCGCGTGCTCGTCGACGGCGAGGACCCGTGGGAGAACGAGCGCGTCGTCGCGGGCACCTGCCTCGTCCGGGAGAGCGGCGACGTCCTCACGGAGGAGAAGATCCGGGAGAACCTGACCTACCTCGACGGTGCCCGCGAGACCTTCGACCGGACCTTCGCCGAGGAGCTCCTGGACACCTTCGAGCTCGACCTCGCCTCGACGCCAGGGTCCCTGTCGCGGGGCAAGAAGTCCGCCTTCGGCGTCGTCGTCGGCCTGGCCTCCCGCGCCCCGCTGACCCTCTTCGACGAGGTGCACCTGGGCATGGACGCGCCGTCGAGGTTCGCGTTCTACGACGCGCTGCTGGCGGACTACGTCGCGCACCCGCGGACCGTCGTCCTGTCCAGCCACCTCATCGAGGAGGTCCAGCGCCTGCTGCAGGAGGTCGTGGTCCTCGACCACGGCGGCGTGCTGCTCGCCGAGGACGCCGACACGCTGCGGTCCCGGGGCGTGAGCCTCACGGGACCGGCCGATGTCGTCGAGGAGCTCGTGGCGGGCCGGACGGTGCTGCACCGCCGCCGCCTCGGACGGACGGTCGAGGTGACGGTCGACGGCGCGCTCGCGCCGCACGAGCACGACGACGCCGGGCGACGCGGCGTGCAGGTGGGCCCGGTCGACCTGCAGAGCCTCGTCGTCCACCTCACGGCCGGGACGGGCGTGGTCGGCGCCGCGCGGGACGGCTCACCCGCCGCCCAGGCCACCGACCGCGCCCCCAGCAACCGCGCCGCCGACGACCGCACCCCCGACGAGGAGGCCCTGCGATGACCCCGACGACGGCGCGCCCCGCTCGGTCTGTCCGCCCGCCGACGGCGACGCGACCCCGCCCCGCGACGCTGCGGCACGTCATCGCCTGGCTGATGGGGCACCACCTGCGCTTCGTCGGCTGGGCGGTCGCGGTCCTCGTCGTCGGCGTGGTGGTGGGCACGATTCTCGTGGAGCGGATCAGCCAGGTGGAGCTCTCGATCGTCCAGTTCGGGCGACAGGGGTTCGTGTGGTTCCCCTTCGCCATCGCGATCGGGCTGGCGACGGCGTACGTCCCCGTCCACGTCGCGGCGGGCATGACCCGCAGGGTGATGGCGCGCGCCTCCCTGCTCGCCGGCGTGCTCACGGGGCTGACGTACGCCGTCGTGATGACCGTCGCGTTGCAGGCCGAGCGCGCCGTGTACGGCGCCTTCGGCTGGCCGCAGCGGATCACGGACGCCGCCCCGCTGTTCGAGGACACGAGCCAGGTGGGGCTGATCCTGCTGGACCTGTCCCTGCTCTTCGTCGCGGCCCAGCTCAGCGGGCTCCTCGTCGGCGCGGTGTACTACCGCTTCGGCGGCTGGCGGGGCACCTTCGCCCTGCCGCTCACTGTCGGCCCGATCCTCGCCGTGCCGACGCTCCTCACCGGCGGCTGGTGGGACCTGGGCCTGCCCGTCCGGGCGCTGCTCGCCGTCGGCGTCCTCGCCCTGTGCGCGACCGCGTACGCCGTCGTGCTGCAGGGCGCCCGCATCCGTCCGGCCACCTGAGGAGGGGGCATGTCCACACCGGTCATCGAGGTCTCCGGCCTGCGCAAGGCCTACGGGGACGTCGTCGCCGCCGACGGGGTCGACCTCGTCGTCCAGCCCGGCGAGATCGTCGGGATCCTCGGGCCGAACGGTGCGGGGAAGACCACCACGGTCGAGTGCCTCACGGGTCTGCGTTCCCGTGACGCGGGCACCGTGCGGGTGCTCGGCGCCGACCCGGAGCGTGATCCCGCCGTCGTGCGTCGACGCGTCGGCTGCCAGCTCCAGCACAGCGAGCTCCCGCCGCGGCTGCGGGTCGGCGAGGCCCTGGACCTCTTCGCCTCGTTCTACGGCGACGGGACGGCTACCGCCGACGGCGCCGCGGGCACGCGGCGGCGCACCGCCCGGCTCGCCGAGCAGCTCGGTCTCGGTGCCGTCCTCGGTCAGCAGTTCCGGACCCTGTCCGGCGGTCAGAAGCAGCGCCTGTCCATCGCGCTCGCGCTGGTCGGCGACCCGGAGGTGGCCGTCCTCGACGAGCTGACCACCGGCCTGGACCCGCAGGCGCGGCGGGACACCTGGGAGCTGGTCGAGGACGTCCGGCGCCGCGGCGTGACGATCGTCCTCGTCAGCCACTTCATGGACGAGGCCGAGCGGCTGTGCGACCGGCTCTACGTCGTCGACCACGGGACGGTCGTCGCGAGCGGCACCGCGGCCGAGCTCGTCGCGGCGACCCACGGCGCGCAGGAGCTGCGCTTCCGCACCGCGCGACCGGACCCCGACGGCCGGGTCCGCGCGCTCCTGGAGCCGCTACGCACGGTACGGGCCGTCCACGAGGCACCCGACGGCGCCGTCGTCGTCACCGGCACGGCCGACGTCGTCACCGAGGTGGTCCTCGCCCTCGCGGCGCAGCGCGTCGCCGTCGTCGACGTCACGGCGTCCGTCGGGACGCTCGAGGACGCCTACGTCCGGCTGACCTCCGGTGCGTCCGCGCCGTCCGGTCCATTCCCCTCGGCCCTGGAGGAGTCCCGATGAGCACGACGACGACCGTGCGCCGCCCCGCGCCCGGTAGCGCCCTGGGCACCCTGACCCTGTCCGAGGCGCGGCTCTACCTGCGCGAGCCGGGGTCGGCGTTCTTCGCGCTCATCTTCCCCACGCTGCTCCTCGTCGCCGTGGGAACGCTGCTGCCGCCGATGCGCGAGCCGGTCACCGGCGTCCCCGGCCTGGAGGGGCTGCGGGGGATCGACCTGTTCGTCCCGGTCGTGCTGGCGCTCGCGATCGCGACCGTCTCCCTGACCACGTTCCCCGTGGCCTTCGGCACCTACCGCGAGAAGGGCGTGCTGCGCCGGCTGTCGGCGACGCCACTGCCGGCGTCCCGCCTGCTCGTCGCCCAGGTAGTCGTCAACGTCGCGGCGCTCGTGGTCGCCGTCGTCGCCGCGCTGCTCGCGGGTGCCGCCGTCCTGCGCATCACCGGTCCGGAGCAGCCCGTGCTGCTCGCCGGGGTGTTCGTCCTCGCCGCGGTGCAGATGATCGCCGTCGGCTGCGTGGTCGCCGCCCTCGTGCCGAGCGCGAGCACGGCGAACGGCGTCGGGATGCTGCTGTACTTCCCGATGCTGTTCTTCGCGGGCGTCTGGGTGCCGGGGCCGCTCATGCCCGACGCGCTCGCGGCGGTCAGCTCCTGGGTGCCGCTCGGCGCCGCGGCGCAGGCGATGGAGACCGCGTGGTTCGGCTCGGGCGTCCCCGCGCAGCAGGTGCTCGTCATGGTCGCGTGGACGGCGGTGCTGGTCCCCGTCGCGGCGAGGGTCTTCCGCTGGCGCTGACGCACGCTGGCCCCGGCGGGACGGGCGTGGCAGGGTCGCCCCGGACGGCGTTGACGGCGGTGCCGGGACGAGGGGATGACATGCGGGTCAACGGTGTGGCGGCGGTCGTGACGGGCGGCGCCTCGGGGCTCGGCGCGGCGACGGCCGCCCTGCTCGCGGAGCGCGGGGCGACGGTGCACGTCCTGGACCTGGCGGCGAGCATCGAGCGCTGCGAGCGGCAGGACGCGGTGGCGTACCTGCCGGCGGACGTCACCGACGCCGACGACGTCCGGGCGGCCCTCGCGCAGGTCGATGACGACCGCCCGCTGCGGGTGCTGGTGAGCTGCGCCGGCATCGCGCCGGGCGCGCGGGTCCTGGGCAAGGCAGGACCGCACGACCCCGCGCTCTTCGCGCGCGTCGTCGCGGTCAATCTCGTGGGGACGTTCACCGTCATGACGGCCGTCGCCGAGCGGATGGCCGCGACCACGCCGGACGACGACGGCCAGCGCGGCGTCGTCGTCAACACGGCCTCGGTCGCGGCGTTCGACGGCCAGGTCGGCCAGGCGGCGTACGCGGCGTCCAAGGGCGGCGTGGTCGCGCTGACGCTGCCGGCCGCGCGGGACCTCGCCCAGCACGGCATCCGGGTCAACACCATCGCGCCCGGCATCGTCGACACCCCGATGATGGCCGGCGTCACCGAGGAGTTCCGGGAGCGGCTGCTGGACACGGTGCCGTTCCCGCGGCGCTTCGCCCGGCCGGAGGAGTACGCGCAGCTGGCCCTGGATGTCGTGGAGCACGACTACCTCAACGGCGAGACGATCCGCATGGACGGCGCGCTGCGCATGCCCCCGCGCTGACGGCGGTCTCCGCGCGACGACGGCGTGCGCCCGTACCCCCGAGGCGGGCGATCGCCGGTGTGCAGGACGACCCCGGCCCCGAACGCCTGCGGGCCCCCGGCCCGGGTCCCTACGCTCGAGGTGGGCGTAGTGAAGGGGTAGGGCCATGTCCGCATCGTCGACGTGCCAGCGCCGCTCTCCGGTCCCCGCCGGACGTACCGCCGTCCGAGCCGCCGTCGGCGTAGGCAGCGCGGCCGCCCTGCTGCTGAGCGGCTGCGGCGGTGGGGGCGG
>NZ_CAMPHH010000238.1 GCF_946885855.1 uncultured Actinotalea sp.
TCCGGCCGGGGTGGCTTGCGCCGACCACGGATGCAGTTTCACGTGAAACGTGGTCGCGTCGGGTGTGGGCGGACATCGAGGACACCCGAGTATCCGTCCGACGCTCGTCGATGCGATCGGTTCCGCGGCCGCCGGTTCTCCCGTCCGGCTGCTCGGAGAGTCCCTACGCCGGCGATCCCGGCACTGCCGGGTCGACGCTCTTGGGAGAGAGGCGTGCGAGGGCGTTTCACGTGGAACGACCTGCACCACCCGGACGGCGAGGCCGCGTGGACCGACCGAACGGGGACGGGATGCGGGGTTGAGTGCATCACGAAAAGCAATCACGCGCACTGATCCCGCCTCCGGCGCCGCCGCCCAGGCCGCGCGCCACATCGAGCGGCGGTGGGGACGGTGCACCGCCGAGCGGGCAGCAGATGGCAGGATGGGCCCACGCGACCGAACGGGAGACGATGTAGTGGATCAGGACGCCACCTGGCGCGTTTCACGTGGAACATCTGCATCGCTGTCCGAGGACGAGCGACGCGCGCTGCTCATCGACAGCCTCCCGCAGGTCGACGAGTCGACACCCCTGGCCGCCCAGCTCGCTGCCGATGCGCGGCGCAGGATCGACCTGTCGGGACGCCGCTTCGAGAAGCCGCCGTCGACGAGGGTGCTCACCGTCGCGAACCAGAAGGGCGGTGTCGGCAAGACCACCACCACGGTCAATCTCGCTGCCGCGCTCGCCCAGGCGGGTCTGAACGTCCTCGTCGTCGACAACGACCCGCAGGGCAACGCCTCGACGGCCCTCGGCATCGAGCACCGTGCAGGGACGCCGTCGGTCTACGAGGTGCTGGTGGAGGGGGAGGACCTGGGGGCGGTCGTCCAGCCGTCCCCGGACATCGCGCGGCTGGAGTGCGCCCCCGCGACGATCGACCTCTCTGGAGCGGAGATCGAGCTCGTGTCCCTGGTGGCGCGGGAGGCGCGCCTCGGGAACGCCATCTCCGCGTACCTCGACGAGCGTGAGCAGCAGGGGAACCGTCTGGACTACGTCTTCATCGACTGCCCGCCGAGTCTCGGCCTGCTCACGGTGAACGCCTTCGTCGCTGCGCGCGAGGTGCTCATCCCGATCCAGTGCGAGTACTACGCGTTGGAAGGCTTGAGCCAGCTGCTGAAGAACGTGCAGCTGATCAAAAACCACCTGAACAAGGACCTGCACGTCTCGACCATCCTGCTGACCATGTACGACGCGCGGACGAACCTTGCGCAGCAGGTCGCCGCCGAGGTCCGGGAGCACTTCCCGGAGCAGACGCTGCGGACGACGGTGCCCCGCTCCGTCCGCATCTCCGAGGCGCCGAGCCATGCGCAGACCGTCATGACCTACGACCCGGGCTCGACCGGGGCGCTCGCCTACCTGGCAGCCGCCCGCGAGATCGCGGAACGGGCCACCACCCAGCAGCAGAACACCCAGCCTCAGAACACCCAGGAGCACTGATGGCGGAGAAGCGACGGGGTCTAGGGCGGGGACTCGGTGCACTCATCCCCAGCGGACCCAGCGGGACCGACCGGCCGGTGGACGTCTTCTTCCCCGGGACGACGGCGACGCAGACGACGGCGACGCAGACGACGGCGCCCCCGCCGGAGCAGGGGCCGGGATCCCGGGAGACCTCCGTCGGACCGCTCGAGGACCCACGGCCCGAGACGGTTCCGGAGCCCGGGGCGCAGGCGGCCCCTGACGGCCCCGCCGGGAGCCTGCCGCACCAGAGCACGGACTCCGGGATCGACCGGACGACCGACGCCCGAGCGCGGGGTGCCCTGCTCCGGACGGACGGAGCGGTGGTCGGTACCGGCGGCGACGGGACGCCCACTCCGGACGCCGGCGAGGAGCACGCCGGGCAGACGGCGGAGGCCCCGCGGGCGGGGGACGGTGCGGTGTCTCTCCTGCCCGTGCCGGGTGCGCACTTCGCCGAGATCCCCGTGACGGCGATCCGCCCGAACCCCCGCCAGCCCCGCACGGTGTTCGACGAGGACGCGCTTGCGGAGCTCGTGAGCTCGATCCGGGAGATCGGTGTCCTGCAGCCCGTGGTGGTGCGGCCGGTCGGGGACCCCGCAGCAGGTGACTACGAGCTCATCATGGGCGAGCGGCGGTGGCGCGCGACGCAGGAGGCCGGTCTCGCCACGATCCCGGCCATCGTCCGGGAGACGGAGGACCACGACCTCCTCCGGGACGCCCTGCTGGAGAACCTGCACCGTAGCCAGCTCAACGCCTTGGAGGAGGCGGCTGCGTACCAGCAGCTGCTCGACGACTTCGGGTGCACGCACGAGGAGCTGGCGACCCGGATCCACCGGTCACGGCCCCAGATCTCGAACACCCTCAGGCTCCTGCGGCTACCCCCGCTGGTCCAGCGGCGCGTGGCGGCGGGTGTCCTGTCCGCCGGACACGCACGCGCCCTCCTGGGGCTCCCCGACGCCGCGGCCATGGAGCGGCTCGCCCAGCGCATCGTCGCCGAGGGCCTCTCGGTCCGGGCGACGGAGGAGATCGTCACCCTCGGTGGAGACCCGGAACGGCCCGCATCGGTCCGCCGACCCCGCGCCGGGGGGCGGAACGCCGCCCTCGACGACCTGGCGACCCGACTGTCGGATCGATTCGAGACACGCGTGAAGATCGCGCTGGGGAAGAGCAAGGGCCGCCTGACCGTCGAGTTCGCCTCCGTGGACGACCTCAACCGGATCCTGGCGACGCTCTCACCCGAGGACCCCGGCCTCCTGCGCTGAACGGACGGCCAGGCCGGCCCGGCGGACGGCGCCGGCGGCCCGCGTCGCCGTCGGCCGATCGAGGTCGGGTCGAGCCGCGCTCAGGTCGCCGCCTCAGCCCTCGGCCGCCGCGGCCTCCACGATCGCCCGGTACAGCTTGCCCAGGTCCTGGCCGTCGGCGACGGCGGACTGCGGCAAGAGCGACGTCTCGGTCATCCCGGGCGCGGAGTTGACGTCGATGAACTGCGGGGTGCCGTCGGCGTCGACGACGAGATCGGTCCGGGAAAGGTGCCGCAGGTCCAGCGCGCGGTGCACGGCGACGGCCGACTCCGCGACACGCCGGGCGGTCTCCGTGTCGAGCCTGGCAGGGACGAAGTACTCCGTCCTGCCCGGGACGTAGCGTGCGTCGTAGTCGTACGGCCCGTCCGTGACGACCTCCACCGCCGGCAGCGCGCGCGGCCCGTCGCCGGTGTCGACGACGCTCACCGCGACCTCGATCCCCTCGACCGCCTGCTCGACGAGAGCGGTGTCGCCGTAGGCGAAGCAGCTGACCATCGCGCGCGGCAGCTCCTCGGCGGTCCGGACGAGCGTGACGCCCAGTGCCGAGCCTCCGCGGGACGGCTTCACGGCCAAGGGCAGACCCAGGGCGTCGACCACCGTCCGCAGCACGTCGGCCGCGCCCAGCTCGCGGAAAAGGCTCTGCGGGAGCGTGACGAACCGAGGCGTCGCCACGCCCGCCCGCGCCGCGAGCGTCTTCGCGACGGGCTTGCTCCAGGCGCACCGGCTCGCGCGCGGTCCCGCACCGACATAGGGGAGGCCGAGCATCTCCAGGACGTCCCGGACCGATCCGTCCTCGCCCGTGGCGCCGTGCAGGAGCGGCCAGACCAGCCCCGGACGGACCGAGCGGAGAGTCGGCAGCAGCGAGGTGTCCACGTCGTGCACGGCCACGTCGACGCCCGCGCCACGCAGCGCCTCGGCGACCCGGCGCCCGCTGCGCAGGGACACGTCCCGCTCGTGGGACAGCCCGCCCGCCAGGACGAGGACGTCGGGCGTGCGGTCGGTCATGGAGACTCCTCTCACGCCAGGTCAGGACCGGGCGGTTCGACGATGCGGGCCTCCCGGCCGGCAGCGGTGCCGAAGATCTCGACGAGCTCCCGTTCCGCCTCCACCACGCCGGCGAGGCGCCGTACACCCTCGCGGATGCGCTCGGGGGTCGGGTAGCAGAACGACAACCTCATGTGGTCAGCGCCCTGGCCGTCCGCGTAGAACGCCGTGCCCGACACGTAGGCCACGAGGGCGGTGATGGCACGGGGCAGCATCGCCTGCGCGTCGAGGCCGTCGGGCAGGCGGACCCAGGTGTAGAAGCCGCCGTCGGGCACCGTCCACGACGCCTCGGGCATGTGCTCCGCGAGCGCGGCGACCATGGCGTCGCGGCGCTCGCGGTACATCTCGCGGAACGCCTTCACCTGGCTGCGCCAGTCGTGCTCGTCGAGGTAGCTCGAGATGGCCAGCTGCGACGCGTTCGACGGGCACAGGATGGCGGACTCGCTCGCGAGCACGAGCTTCTCCCGCACGGCGTGCGGGGCGACGGCCCAGCCCACGCGGTAGCCCGGCGCGAACGTCTTGGAGAAGGAACCCAGGTACACGACGCCGTCGGCGTCGAGCGACCGCATGGCCGGCAGCGGCTCGCCGGAGAAGCCGAGGAGTCCGTACGGGTTGTCCTCCACGACGAGCACGCCGTACCGCTGCGCGATCTCCAGGACCCGGGGACGGCGCTCGAGCGACAGCGTCACCCCCGCGGGGTTGTGGAAGTTCGGAACGGTGTAGAGGAACTTCACGCGTCGGCCCTCGTCGGCGAGCCGGCGCAGCGTCGCCTCGAGGGCCTCGGGGACGAGGCCGTGCTCGTCGAGGGGCACGTGGACGACCTCGGCCTCGTAGGCCCGGAACACCCCGAGCGCGCCGACGTAGCTCGGCGCCTCGGCGACGACGACGTCCCCCGGGTTGACGAAGAGCCGTGTCACCAGGTCCAGGGCTTGTTGAGAACCCGTCGTGATGACGACGTCATCCGGGTGCGCCTCGATGCCCTCGAGCCGCATGACCTCGAGCACCTGTTCGCGCAGGTGCTCGTCGCCCTGACCCGACCCGTACTGCAGAGCCGTCGTCCCGCGCGTCGCGAGGAGCCGGTGCGTCGTCTCGGCGATGGCGTCCAGGGGCAGGCCGGCCAGGTTGGGCATACCGCCGGCGAGGGACACCACCTCGGGTCGGTTCGCCACGGCGAAGAGCGCCCGGATCTCCGACGCGCGCATCCCGTGCGTCCGGTCGGCGTACGAGCCGATCCAGGAATCGAGACGGGTGCCGTGGGACCTCGAGGGGACCGACGTGCGGGGGCCGGGGGCGGCGCTGCCGGGGGCAGGAGTCACCTGCCCCGTCGGCTCGCCGGGGTCGGGATTCATGCGCGGCAGTCTGCCACGCCCCGCAC
>NZ_CAMPHH010000239.1 GCF_946885855.1 uncultured Actinotalea sp.
TCGCCGTCGCGTGCGGCGGGTGCACGGTGCTGCCGGGCGACGTCGTCGTCGGGGACCGGGACGGCGTCGTCGTCATCCCGCCGGCGCTCGTGGAGGAGGTCGTCGACGCGGCGCTCGCGCAGGAGGACGAGGACGCCTGGATCGCGGAGCAGGTCGCGGCCGGCCACCCGGTCGACGGGCTGTTCCCGATGGACGCCGCGTGGCGGGAGCGGTACGAGCAGTGGCGGGACCGGCAGGCCCAGCCGTGACGGCCGGCAGCGCAGGGCCGACGACGGCGCCCGCGGCCGGCAAGTCGCAGCGCGCGTACGTCTGGCTCGCCGAGCGGATCATGACCCGCCAGTACGCGCCCGGCTACCGGGTCGTGCTCGCGACCGTGGCGGCGGAGCTGGGCATGAGCGTCGTCCCGGTGCGCGAGGCCGTCCGCCGGCTCGAGGCCGAGGGGCTCGTGACGTTCGAGCGGAACGTCGGCGCACGGGTCGCGATGATCGACGACTCGCAGTACCGCCACAGCATGGGGACCCTCGCGGTCCTCGAGGGGGCGGCGACCGCCCTCGCCGCGCCGCGCCTGACCGCCGAGGACCTGCGCCGCGCCCGCGAGGTGAACGCCCGGCTCACCGCGACCCTCGACGACTTCGACCCGCACACCTTCACCGCGCTCAACCAGGAGTTCCACGCCGTGCTCTTCGGGCCGTGCCCGAACCCTCGGCTGCTGGAGCTCGTCACCGCCGAGTGGGGCCGGCTGCGGCGGCTGCGGGACTCGACGTTCGCCTTCGTCCCCGGCCGCGCCCAGGCGTCGGTGCGCGAGCACGAGCAGATCGTCGCGCTCATCGAGGCGGGCGCGCCGCTGACCGACATCGAGGACGCGGCCCGCCGCCACCGCTCCGCGACCCTCACCGCCTACCTCGAGCACGAGCACCCCGACGACGCGCCCCGCCCCGCGGAGCCGATGCCCGGCGCCGCCGACGTCCTCACCACCGGAGGCACCCCATGACCGAGACGCGCACCGACGCGGCGCACCGTCCCGCGGACCTGCCCGACCGCGTCCGGCACTACATCGACGGCGAGCACGTGGACTCGCTCGACGGCGGCACCTTCGCGGTGCTCGACCCGACCACGAACGAGACCTACCTCCACGCGGCGGCCGGCCGGCAGGCCGACGTCGACCGCGCGGTCGCCGCGGCCCGGCGCGCCTTCGAGGAGGGGCCGTGGCCGCGGATGCTCCCCCGCGAGCGCTCGCGCGTCCTGCACCGCGTCGCGGACCTCGTCGAGTCGCGCGACGCGCGGCTGGCGGAGCTGGAGAGCTTCGACTCGGGCCTGCCGATCACCCAGGCGCTCGGCCAGGCGCGGCGCGCGGCGGAGAACTTCCGGTTCTTCGCCGACCTCGTCGTGGCCCAGGCCGACGACGCCTTCAAGGTGCCGGGCCGCCAGATCAACTACGTCAACCGCAAGCCGATCGGCGTCGCCGGCCTCATCACGCCGTGGAACACGCCGTTCATGCTCGAGTCCTGGAAGCTCGGCCCGGCGCTGGCGACCGGCAACACGGTGGTCCTCAAGCCGGCGGAGTTCACGCCGCTGTCGGCGTCGCTGTGGGCGGGGATCTTCGAGGAGGCGGGGCTGCCGCGCGGGGTGTTCAACCTCGTCAACGGCCTCGGCGAGGAGGCCGGCGACGCCCTGGTCAAGCACCCCGACGTGCCGCTCATCTCGTTCACCGGCGAGAGCGCCACCGGGCAGCTGATCTTCGCCAACGCGGCACCGCACCTCAAGGGCCTGTCGATGGAGCTCGGCGGCAAGTCCCCGGCCGTCGTCTTCGCGGACGCGGACCTCGAGGCCGCGATCGACGCGACGATCTTCGGGGTGTTCTCCCTCAACGGCGAGCGGTGCACCGCCGGCAGCCGGATCCTCGTGCAGCGCGAGGTGTACGACGAGTTCGTCGAGCGCTACGCGGCCCAGGCGCGGCGCGTCGTCGTCGGCCCGCCGCACGAGGCGAGTACCGAGGTCGGGGCGCTGGTGCACCCGGAGCACGTCGCGAAGGTGATGGACTACATCGAGATCGGCAAGAGCGAGGGGCGGCTCGTCGCGGGCGGCGGGCGCCCCGAGGGGTTCCCCACCGGGAACTACGTCGCCCCCACCGTCTTCGCGGACGTCGCCCCGGACGCGCGGATCTTCCAGGAGGAGATCTTCGGGCCGGTCGTCGCGATCACGCCGTTCGACACCGAGGAGGAGGCGCTCGCCCTCGCCAACGGGGTCAGGTACGGCCTCGCGGCGTACGTGTGGACGAACGACCTGCGCCGCGCGCACACCTTCTCCCAGGCGATCGACGCCGGGATGGTGTGGCTCAACAGCAACAACGTCCGGGACCTGCGCACGCCGTTCGGCGGGGTCAAGGCCTCGGGGCTGGGCCACGAGGGCGGGTACCGGTCCATCGACTTCTACACGCACCAGCAGGCGGTGCACGTCACCCTGGGCGAGCCGCACCACCCGACGTTCGGCAAGGAGACGTCGTGACCTCGACCGACCGCATCCCGACCCCGTCGACCCTGCCCCCGGACATCGTCCGGTGCGCCTCGATGGAGCTCGTCGTCAGCGACCTGGCGGCCTCGCGCGACTTCTACGTCGACGTGCTCGGCCTCGTCGTCACCGAGGAGACCGCGGACGCCGTCTACCTGCGCACGCTCGAGGAGTTCATCCACCACAACCTCGTCCTGCGCCAGGGCCCGGTGCCCGCGGCCGCGGCCTTCTCCTACCGGGTGCGCACGCCGGACGACCTGGACCGGGCGGTCGCGTTCTACTCCGAGCTGGGCTGCCGGGTCGAGCGCCGCGCGGAGGGCTTCGTGCGCGGCGTCGGGGACTCGGTGCGCGTGACGGACCCCCTGGGCTTCCCGTACGAGTTCTTCCACGAGGTGCAGCACGTCGAGCGCCTCGCGTGGCGCTACGACCTGCACACGCCCGGGGCGTTGGTCCGGCTGGACCACTTCAACCAGGTCACCCCGGACGTCCCGCGGGCGGTCGCGTTCATGGAGACGCTCGGGTTCCGCGTCACCGAGGACATCCAGGACGCCGAGGGCACGACCTACGCCGCGTGGATGCGCCGCAAGCCCACGGTCCACGACACGGCGATGACCGGCGGCGACGGCCCCCGCATGCACCACGTCGCGTTCGCCACGCACGAGAAGCACAACATCATCGCCATCTGCGACAAGCTCGGGGCGCTGCGCCTGTCCGACCGGATCGAGCGCGGCCCCGGCCGGCACGGGGTGTCCAACGCCTTCTACCTCTACCTGCGCGACCCCGACGGGCACCGCGTGGAGATCTACACCCAGGACTACTGGACCGGGGACCCGGACAACCCCGTGGTCACCTGGGACGTGCACGACAACCAGCGCCGCGACTGGTGGGGCAACCCGGTCGTGCCGTCCTGGTACACGGAGGCCTCGCCGGTGCTGGACCTCGACGGGAACCCGCAGCCGGTCATCGCGCGCACGGACTCCAGCGAGATGGCCGTGACGATCGGCGCGGACGGGTTCTCCTACACCCGCCCCGACGACGGACGCGACGCCCTGCCGTCGTGGAAGCAGGGCGAGTACAAGCTGGGCCACCAGCTGTGAGCGCCGCCGGTGGCCGCACGCTCGCGCCGGAAGCCGTCGCGGCGACCGCGGACGAGCTCGCCGCCGCCGAGCGCGACCGTGCCACCGTGCCGCTGCTCACCGCCCGGCACCCCGGCATGACGGTGGAGGACGCCTACGCGGTCCAGGCCGAGTGGCGGCGTCGGGCGGTCGCAGCCGGCCGGCGTCCGGTGGGCCGGAAGATCGGCCTGACGTCGAAGGTCATGCAGGCCGCGACCGGCATCGACGAGCCGGACTACGGCGCGATCTTCGACGACATGGTCGTCCCGAGCGGCGCGGAGATCGAGCACGGGCGGTACTCCAACGTCCGGATCGAGGTCGAGCTCGCGTTCCGCCTCGCCGAGCCGCTCGGCCCCGGCGCGACCGACGACGACGTCCTGCGCGCCACCGAGTACGTCGTGCCGGCGCTGGAGATCCTCTCCTCCCGCATCGAGCTGGCCGGGCGGACGATCGTCGACACCATCAGCGACAACGCGGCGATGGGCGCGATGGTGGTGGGCGACACCCGGGTCGCGCCGGGCGACGTCGACCTCCCGTGGGTCGCCGCGGTGCTGCGGCGCAACGGCACGATCGAGGAGTCCGGCGTCGCGGCGGCGGTGCTCGACCACCCGGCGCGGGGTGTGGCGTGGCTCGCGGACAAGCTCGCGCAGCACGGGGACCGCCTCGAGGCCGGCGAGCTCGTGCTGGCCGGGTCGTTCACGCGGCCGGTGTGGGTGCACCCTGGGGACACCGTCGAGGCCGACTTCCGAGAGCTGGGGACCGTCGCATGCCGCTTCGTCTGAGCCCGACCTTCCGCGCGGCGCTCGCCGCCCAGCAGCACGCCGACGGCGGCCGCCCCTTCACCGGGATGTGGGTGAGCTCGGGCAGCCCCCTCGTGGCGGAGATCTGCGCCGGGGCCGGCCTGGACTGGCTGCTCGTCGACATGGAGCACGCACCCAACGGGCTGGAGTCCGTGCTCGCGCAGCTGCAGGCCGTGGCCGCCTACCCGGTGACGCCCGTCGTGCGGGTGCCCAGCGGCGACGCCGTCGTCGTCAAGCAGGTGCTGGACCTCGGCGCGCAGAACCTCCTCGTGCCGATGGTCTCCTCCGCCGACGACGCCCGCGCCGCCGTGGAGGCGGTCCGCTACCCGCCGCGCGGGCGCCGCGGTGTCGGATCGGTGCTGGCGCGGTCGGCGCGGTGGAACCGGGTTGAGGGCTACCTGCCCGACGCCGACGAGCACGTGTCGCTGGTGGTGCAGATCGAGACCGCGGCCGGCGTCGAGGCGGCGGCCGAGATCGCCGCCGTGGACGGGGTCGACGGCGTGCTGGTCGGCCCCGCCGACCTCGCCGCCTCGCTGGGGCACCTCGGGCAGCAGCGCCACCCCGACGTCGTCACGGCGGTGCTGCGGACGTTCGAGGCGGTCCGGGGGGCCGGGAAGCCCGTCGGGGTCAACGCCTTCGACCCGGCGGCGGCGCGGGAGTACGTGACGGCCGGGGCGTCCTTCGTCATCGTCGGCGCCGACGTCGCACTGCTCGCGCGCGGCTCCGAGGCCCTGGCCGCGACGTTCGCGCCCCCGCCCACCCCCTGAC
>NZ_CAMPHH010000240.1 GCF_946885855.1 uncultured Actinotalea sp.
GGACCGGGCCGGGCGCGGCTCGCCGGCCCCCACGACCGCGCGCCGCGCCCGGCCCGGTCCCGCCGCGCGCCGCGCCGGGCACGTCCTCGGCGCCGTCGTCGACGTCGTCCTGCTCGGCGCGCTGCTCGCGTGGCCGGGGTGGGAGGTGGTGCCGTTCCTCAGCGACCGGTTCGGCGACGTCGTCGGCCTGCTCGCCGTCTCGCTGCTGCTCAACGCCGTCGCGGAGACGGTCTACGCCGTCGTCGACCGTCCGCGCGTCAAGGCCGCCGGGGACGTCGTCACGCTCGCCGTCTCGCTCGTCGTCACGGTGCGGCTGTGGCAGCTCTTCCCGTTCACCTTCCCCGACGGGACACCGTGGGCGACGGTGGCGCGCGTCCTGCTCGTGCTGGCGCTCGCCGGCACGGTGATCGGCCTCCTCGTTGCGCTCGTCACGGCGCTGCGGCCGCCGCGGGAGCCGTAGGCGGGCCCGGCCCCGTGGCCACCGACACCCCCGCACCGGCACCGCGAGCCGGACCGGCCGGACCGGCCGGCCCGGCAGCACCGGCCGGCTCGGAGGGCCTCACCTCCGCCGAGGCCGACCGCCGGCTCGCGCGCGACGGCCCCAACCGGATCCCGTCCCCGCGCCGGCCCTCCGTCCTCCGGCGGCTGCTCGCCGAGCTGACGCACCCCTTCGCGGTCATGCTGTGGGTCGCGTCCGGCCTGGCGGTGCTCGCGCACCTGCCGGAGCTCGCCGTGGCGATCGCCGGGGTCGTCGTCCTCAACGCCGTGTTCGCGTTCTGGCAGCGCGCGCGGGCGGACCGCGCCGCCGACCGGCTCCGGGCCCTCCTGCCCACGCGGGTCACGGTCCAGCGCGACGGGCTCCGCGTCATCGTCGGCACCGAGGACGTCGTCGTCGGCGACCTGCTCCTGCTCGAGGCGGGGGACCGGGTGCCGGCGGACGCCGTCGTCGACGCGGCCCACCGGCTCCTGGTGGACACGTCGATGCTCACGGGCGAGAGCGAGGCGTCGTCGTCCGGCGCCGGCGACACCCTGGCCGCGGGGACCTTCCTCGTCGAGGGCGAGGCGCGCGCCACGGTCGCGGCGACCGGCGCGGCCACGCGCCTCGCGGGCATCGCGCGGCTCGCCACGGCGCCCCGCCACGAGGAGACCCCGCTGACGCGCGAGCTCCGACGCGTGGTCCACCTCGTCGCCGCGATCGCCGTCGGCGTCGGCGGCCTGTTCCTCCTCGTCTCCCTGCTCGTGGGGAACCCCGTGCAGAGCGCCGTCGTCTTCGCGATCGGCGTGACGGTGGCGCTCGTGCCCGAGGCGCTGCTGCCGACCGTGACCCTCTCCCTCGCGTGGGGCTCGGAGCAGATGGCCCGGCGGAACGTGCTCGTCCGGAGCCTGGACGCCGTCGAGACCCTCGGCTCGACCACGTTCGTGTGCACGGACAAGACCGGCACGCTGACGCGGAACGAGATGACGGTCGTGCAGGCGTGGACGCCCGCTGGCACGGTGGACGTGCGCACCCCCGGCTACGGCCCCGCCGCCGACGTCGTCGCCTCGTCGCCCCGGGCGGGGGAGGCGGCCGCGGCGCTCGCGCTGGCGGCGGCCCGGTGCTCGACCGGGTTCGCGCACGAGGTCGACGGCGTGTGGCGCCCCCACGGGGACCCGACGGAGGTCGCCCTCGACGTCCTCGCGCGACGCCTCGGGCAGGACACCGACGACGACCGACGGCGCCGTCCGCCCACGGCCCGCTTCCCGTTCGACCCGCGGACGCGTCGCACCGCCGCCGTGGTGGAGGGGGTCGCGGTCGTCAAGGGCGCCCCCGACGGCGTCCTGGCGCTGTGCTCCGCGTCGAGGGGGACGGCGGCGGAGCCGTCGTCGGGCGTGGCCGGCGCCCTCGACCGGGCCAGGGCGCAGGTCGACGCGATGACGGCCCGCGGCCTGCGCGTCCTCGCCGTCGCGGCCGGACCCGCCGCGCGCGCCGCGCCGACCGTGACGGAGGTCGAGCGCGGGCTCCACCTCCTGGGGCTGGTCGCGATGGAGGACCCGCCGCGCGACGACGTCGGGGAGGCCCTGCGGGCGTGCCGGCGCGCCGGGGTGCGCGTCGCGATGGTCACCGGGGACCACCCCGCCACGGCGCGGGCGATCGCGGACGAGGTGGGGCTGCGCCGCCCCTCGGACCCGGTGCTCACCGGCGCGGACCTCCCCGCGTCGGACCGTGTGCTGGGCGCCGTGCTGGACCACGACGGGCTCGTCGTCGCCCGCGTCTCGCCGGAGGACAAGCTCCGCATCGCCGCCGCGCTGCGGTCCCGCGGGCACGTCGTCGCGATGACCGGCGACGGCGTCAACGACGCTCCGGCGCTGCACGAGGCCGACATCGGCGTGGCGATGGGGCGGTCCGGCACGGACGTCGCGCGTGAGGCGGCCGACCTCGTCCTCCTCGACGACTCGTTCGCCAGCATCGTCGTCGGGATCGAGCACGGCCGGACGACGTTCGTCAACGTCCGCCGCTTCCTCACGTACCACCTCACGGACAACGTCGCGGAGCTGACGCCGTTCGTCGTGTGGGCGCTCTCGGGCGGGCAGCTCCCGCTGGCGCTGGGGGTCCTGCAGATCCTCGCCCTGGACCTGGGCACGGACACGCTCTCCGCCACCGCCCTGGGGAGCGAGCCCCCGCACGGCCACGTCCTCGACGGGCCGCCGGTGCGGGGCCGTCTGCTGGACGCCGGGGTGCTGCGCCGGGCGTTCGGCCTGCTCGGGCCGGTCGTCGCGGCGCTGACGATGGTCGCGTTCGTGGTGTCCCTCCTGGTGGGCGGCTGGTCGCCGGGCGGCCCCCTGCCCGACGACGACGCCGTGCGCGCCGCGTCGGGTGCGGCGTTCATGACGGTCGTGCTGGCCCAGACCGCCAACGCGTTCGCGTGCCGGAGCTCGACACGCTGGCCGGGCGCCCTCGGCTGGACGACCAACCGGCTGCTCGTCCCCGCCGCGTCGACCGAGCTGGCCTTCTCCTTCGTCGTCCTGCTCGTCTCCCCGGTCGCGCTCGCCCTCGGTCACGCGAGCCCCCCGCCGGCGGGATGGGCCGTTGCGGTCGCCTCCGCCGGCGTCCTGCTCGCCGTCGACGCGGCAGACAAGTCCTGGCGCGCGCGCACCACTCCGGCCGCGACGCGCGGGCCCGGACAGGGCGCGCCGCTGGAAGCGCGATCTTCGTAGGCTGGGCGCGTGAGCACGCCCTCGGACGCGATCCCCCCTGCCCCTCGCGAGCCGTCGTCGGCCGCCTCGACCGGGGCGGCTCCGACGAGCGTCACCGCCGCGCTCGCGGCGGCGCGCCGCCCGGACACCTCCGACGCGCAGTGGCGGTCCTTCCTCGAGCGGTTCGAACGGGAGTTCCCACGGCTGGAGCGGCTCTTCGTGCGCGTCTACGGGGAGGGCAGCCGGACGCACCGCGAGCTCGCGGCGCTGGCCGGCCAGCTCGCGACGAGCTGGCAGGAGCGCCCCGTGGCGCTGCGCGACCTGGACGCCGAGCGCGAGGCGGACCCGCAGTGGTTCCAGTCGAACCGGATGCTCGGCGGCGTGATCTACGTCGACCGCTACGCCGGTGACCTCGACGGCGTGCGCGCGAAGATCCCGTACCTCCGCGAGCTCGGCCTGACCTACCTGCACCTCATGCCGCTGTTCGAGGCGCCCGAGGAGAACTCGGACGGCGGGTACGCCGTGTCGAGCTACCGGGCCGTGAACCCCGCCCTCGGCGACATGGAGCAGCTCACCGCGCTGGCCACCGAGCTGCGGGAGAACGGCATCGCGCTCGTCGTGGACTTCATCTTCAACCACACCTCCGACGAGCACGTGTGGGCCCGCCGGGCGCTGGCGGGGGAGAAGGAGTTCGAGGACTACTACTGGGTGTTCCCGGACCGCACCATGCCGGACGCCTACGAGCGCACGGTCCGGGAGATCTTCCCCGACGACCACCCGGGCTCGTTCGTGCCCATGCCCGACAGCCCGGACGGCTCCCGCACCGGACGCTGGGTCTGGGCGACGTTCCACACCTTCCAGTGGGACCTCAACTACGCGAACCCGGCGGTCTTCCGGGCGATGGCGGGGGAGATGCTGTTCCTCGCGAACCGGGGTGTCAGCGTGCTGCGCATGGACGCCGTCGCGTTCATCTGGAAGCAGCTCGGCACCGCCTGCGAGTCCCTGCCGGAGGCGCACCTGCTCATCCAGGCGTTCAACGCCGCCCTGCGCATCGCCGCACCGGCCGTGATCTTCAAGTCCGAGGCGATCGTCCACCCGGACGAGGTGGTCCAGTACATCTCCCCGGACGAGTGCCAGATCTCCTACAACCCGCTGCAGATGGCGCTCATCTGGAACTCCCTCGCCACCCGCGACGGGCGCCTGCTCCAGCAGGCCCTCGAGCGCCGCCACGCCCTGCCGCCGGGCACGGCGTGGGTCAACTACGTCCGCGGCCACGACGACATCGGCTGGACCTTCGCGGACGAGGACGCCGCCGAGCTGGGGATCAACGGGTTCGACCACCGGCGGTTCCTCAACGCCTTCTACGTCGACCGCTTCCCGGGCTCCTTCGCCCGCGGCGTCCCCTTCCAGGACAACCCGCGCACCGGGGACTGCCGCATCGCCGGGACGACCGCCTCGCTCGCGGGCGTCGAGGCCGGCGACCCCTGCGGCGTGCCCCGCGTCCTCCTCGCGCACGCGATCGTGCTGTCGACCGGTGGCCTGCCCCTGCTGTACCTCGGCGACGAGGTCGGCCAGCTCAACGACTACGGCTACCGGGACGACCCGGCGACGGCCGGGGACAGCCGCTGGGTGAACCGGCCGCGGTACCCCGCGGAGCGCTACGCCGAGCGCGAGGACCCGACGACGGACGCGGGCCGGATCTTCGCGGGCCTGCGTCACCTCCTCGAGGTGCGGCGAGCGGCCCCGGAGCTCGCCGGCAACGCGCTCATCCCGTTCGACGCGAAGAACCCCCACCTCGTCGCCTACCAGCGCCCCGGCCACGACGACGACGGTCGCCGCACCCTGGTCCTGTGCGTCGCCAACGTGTCCGACCACGTGCAGGTCGTCGACCCGTGGACGCTGTCCGGCCTTCCGCAGCATGCGGAGGACCTGCTCGGCGGCGGGACGGCCGACCTGCGCGAGGGCCTGCCCGTTCCGGCGCACGGGGTGCGCTGGCTCCGGGTCAGGCCCTGAG
>NZ_CAMPHH010000241.1 GCF_946885855.1 uncultured Actinotalea sp.
CGACGCGGCGTCGCCAAGCACGGGAAGATCACGCCCTGGCTCTTCCTGGCGCCCTACCTGGTGCTCTTCGGGGCCTTCGTCATCCTGCCGGTGCTGCTCGGCTTCTGGATCAGCCTCCACCGGTACGACTACACGCTCCCGAACAAGCCCTTCGTCGGTCTCGAGAACTACCAGGAGCTCTTCGACAGCAGCTCGCGGCAGGCGGAGTCCTTCTGGCAGTCGATGCAGGCGACGGGCATCTTCACCGCGGCGAGCGTGCCGCTCCTCATGGTCCTGCCGCTGCTCGTCGCCCTGGTCATGAACCAGAAGTTCCCCGGCCGGAACCTCTTCCGTGCCGTGTACTTCGCGCCCTACGTGCTCGGCGTGGCCGTCGTGGCGGTGCTGTGGCGGTACCTGTTGGACGCGAACATCGGTCTCGTCAACTACTACCTCGGCCTCGTGGGTCTGCCGGACAGCACGGCATGGACGACGTCGCTGCCGGCCGCGTGGGTGGCGCTCGTCGGCGTGACGGTCTGGTGGACGCTCGGCTACAACTCGGTCATCTACCTGGCCGCGCTGCAGGACATCCCCAAGGAGCTCTACGAGGCGGCCCGTGTCGACGGCGCCAACGCGTGGCAGCAGTTCCGGAACGTCACGCTGCCCGGCCTGCGGCCGGTGCTCGCGTTCATCCTCATGATCACGATTCTCGCCTCGGCGAACATGTTCGGTCAGTCCTACCTGATCACCCAAGGTGGGCCCGGGCGTGAGACGCGGACGGCGATCTACCAGATCGCCGAGACCGGGCTGCGCAACTACCAGATGGGCAGCGCGGCCGCGATGAGCTACGTGCTGACGGCCTTCCTCATGGTGCTCAGCGTGGCCGTGTTCTGGCTGTTCCGGGAGAGGAAGACGCGATGACGACGACGTCCGGGGTCCAGCAGGCGACGGATCCCACGACCATCCCGACGGACGCGGAGAAGGGTCGCCAGGGACTCTCCCCGCGGACGCTGCTGCGCTACGTGCTGCTGGTGCTGCTGGGGCTGATCTTCATCAGCCCGCTCATCTTCATGGTGGTCACGTCCTTCAAGACGCGCGGCGAGGCAGCCGGCTTCCCCCCGACGTGGATCCCCGACCCCTTCTCGACCGACGCGTACACGTCGATCCTCACCGCACAGGGCACCCCGGTCCTGCGCTGGTTCGCGAACAGCCTCGTGGCAGCCCTCGCGAACGCGGCCCTCGTCGTCGCGACGGCGGCGATGGCGGCGTACGCACTGGCCCGCATGGAGTTCCGGGGCCGAGGGCTCGTCTTCGGTCTGATCATCGGCACGCTCTTCGTCCCGCCCGTGATCCTCGTCATCCCGAACTACCTCATCGTGGGCGAGCTGGGCTGGCTCAACACGCTCGCGGCGGTCATCGTCCCGACAGCCGCGTCGGCTTTCGGCGTCTTCTTCCTCCGGCAGTTCTTCCTCGCCATCCCCGAGGAGCTCGAGGAGGCTGCGCGCCTCGACGGGGCGAACCCGCTGCAGATCTTCCTCAGGGTGATCCTGCCGCTGTCGCGTCCGGCGCTCGCGACGCTCGCGCTCCTCGCGCTGCTGACCAACTGGAACGACTTCCTCTGGCCCGTCTACGTGCTCTTCAGCCCGGAGATGCAGACGCTCCCGGCCGGCCTGTCGACGCTCCAGTCGGCCAACGCCGTCCGGTACGACCTGCTCATGGCCGGCGCGGTCATCGCCTCGGTGCCCGTGCTCGTCCTGTTCGTGTTCCTCCAGCGCTTCATCATCGAGGGCGTGTCCCGCTCGGGTCTGAAGGGATGAGGCGCACGACGCGGACGCGCCCGGTGGGGGTCGCCGTCGTCGCCCTGCTGCTCGTGGCGGGGTGCGGCGACGGCGGCACGGGGGAGTCGTCCGGCGACGCGGCGTCGGGGTCCGCGTCGCCGGACGCACCCGAGCAGGCACCGCCCGACGACGGCGCGGCCGGTCCGGCCGGGGTGCACGACGCGAACCCGGTCATCGACGACGACTTCCCCGACCCCGACGTGCTCGAGGTCGACGGCGTCTACTACGCCTACGCGACGAACGGGAACAACCGGAACGTCCGCGTCGCCCGGTCGACGGACCTCCTGGAGTGGGAGACCCTGCCCGACGCGTTCCCGACGCTGCCGAGCTGGGTCATCCCGGGCAAGACCTGGGCGCCGGAGGTGCAGCAGCTCGGACCGGAGCGCTTCGTCCTCTGGTTCACCGCGACGAATTTCCGCCCGACGTTCCAGTGCATCGGCGTCGCGGTCGCGGACTCCCCGGAGGGTCCGTTCGAGGTGGCCGGGGAGGCGATGCTCCTGTGCCCGGAGGACGAGGGCGGCGCGATCGACGCCGCGACGTTCCAGGACGGCGACGGCACGTGGCACCTGCTGTGGAAGAACGACGGCAACTGCTGCGGCCTGGACACGTGGATCTACCGGGCGCCGCTGACGGAGGACGGCACGGCGCTGGCCGGCGAGCCCGTCCGCATGATCCAGCAGGACCTGCCGTGGGAGGGCGACCTCGTCGAGGCCCCGACGCTCGTCGAGCGGGACGGGACCTACACGCTGCTGTACTCGGCGAACAGCTACGGCGGCGGTGAGTACACGACGGGGTACGCGACGGCGCCGTCGCTGGACGGGCCGTGGACCAAGGGGCCGGAGCCGCTCGTCAGCACCGACATGTTCGACGGCCGGTACGTGGGACCGGGCGGCCAGGACGTCGTCGTCGGCCCGGACGGCCAGGACCGGCTCGTCTTCCACTCCTGGTACGGCGAGAACACGTACCGGGCGATGAACGTGCTGCCGCTCGGGTGGGAGGACGGCCGCCCGGTCGTCGCCCCCGACGCGGACTGAGGCCTCCGGCCGATCTCGGGCGCCGCGGACGGACGACGACGGCCCCGCCTCCGGGGAGGCGGGGCCGTCGTGAGACCCGCGGCCGGCCGCTCGGCCGGCGGGCGCGTCAGTACGCGTCGAGGATGTCGACCACGAAGACGAGGTCGGAGTTCGCCGGGATCGGGTCGCGGTCCTGGTCCCCGTAGGCGAGCTCGGACGGGATGACCAGCAGGACCTGGCTGCCGACCTTCTGGCCGACGAGGCCCTGGTCCCAGCCCTGGATGACCTGGCCGACGCCGATGCCGAACTGCGCCGGCTGACCGCGCTCCCAGGAGGAGTCGAACACGGTGCCGTCGGACAGCAGCGCACCGTGGTACTGCACGGTGATCGACTGACCGGCCTCGACCTCGGGTCCGTCGCCCTCGATCAGGGTCTGCACCACGAGCTCCGTGGGCTCCTCGGCGCCCTCGACGTCGATCGTCGGCGCGCCGTCCTCGGCGAGGGTCACGGTGGGCAGGCCCTCGGCCGGCTCGACCGCGGTGCCCTCGGCGCGCGTGGGCAGCACGTCGACGACGTCGATCGCGAGCAGGGTCGCGGGGACCTCCTCGCCGCCCTCCTGCTGCGCGGGCCCGCCGGGCACGGCGTAGAGCAGCCGCGTGCCGATGTTCTGGCCGGCCAGCGCGGCGTTGAGCTGCGGGAAGCCGGGGTCACCGTAGGGGAGGCGCTCGGGGCTGCCCTCCGCGAAGGTCGACTGCAGCGTCTCGCTGTCGTCGCCGCGCACGGCCAGCACGTCGACGATCATGACCTGGCCCTCCTCGAGCGGCTCGCCGTCGCCCTCGGAGACGACGTGCGCCGCGGGGGCGGCGATCTCGAACGGCTGGTCGAACGTCAGGGTCGGCTCGGCGCCGAAGTCACCCTCGACCTGAACGGCACGCAGGATCTCGAGGTCCTCCTCCGACCCGGCGGTCTGCTCGGTGCCGTCGCCGGCGTCGGCGCCCGAGGTCGGCGCGGGCGTCTCCGCGGCGTCGTCCTCGGCGGAGCCGCACGCGGTGAGCAGCAGGGCGGTGGTCACAAGGGTGGCGGCCAGTCGGCGCACGGGCAGGTCCTTCGTCGTCGGTCGTGGTGGGCGGCCTGCGGCCTCGACCACCAGGCAGTCCGCGGGAGCGGACCGGACGACTCTACGTGCTGGGTCTGGGAGGGACCTGACCGTCCTGTGAGGGAGATGTGCAGGGGTCGTCCCGGGATGCCGCCCCGCCCCGGCGGTGCGAGGGTCGCCGGATGACGCGATTCGGTTACACCCTCATGACGGAGCAGTCCGGTCCGCGCGAGCTCGTCGGCTACGCGGTGGACGCCGAGCGGCGTGGGTTCGACTTCGCCGTGTCCAGCGACCACTTCTTCCCGTGGTTGGACGCCCAGGGGCACGCCCCGAACGCCTGGACGACGCTGGGGGCCGTCGCCCACGCGACGACCGGCATCGAGCTCATGACCTACATCACCTGCCCGATCCTGCGGTACCACCCGGCGGTCGTCGCGCAGCAGGCCGCGACCCTCGGGGTGCTGTCCGGCGGCCGCTTCCTCCTCAACGTCGGCGCGGGGGAGAACCTCAACGAGCACGTCGCCGGGCAGCGGTGGCCCGCTGTCGGCGAGCGCCACGACATGCTCGAGGAGGCGGTCGAGATCATCCGCTCCCTCCTCGACGGCGAGCGCCTGACCTACTCCGGCGAGCACTACCGGCTCGACTCCGCGCGGCTGTGGGACCTGCCCGACGAGCCCGTGCAGATGGGTGCGGCCGTGTCGGGTCCGCAGTCCGTCTCCCGCTTCGCCGCGGCGGTGGACCACCTCGTGACCACGGAGCCGGACGCGTCCACGCTGCAGCGCTGGGACGACGTCCGCGCCGAGGCCGGCGGGCTCGGGCCCTCCCGCAAGATCGGGCAGATGCCGATCTCCTGGGACCCGGACCGCGACGCGGCGGTGCGCCGCGCGCACGAGCAGTTCCGCTGGTTCGGCCTGGGCTGGAAGGTCAACGCCGACCTGCCCACGACCGAGGCCTTCGAGAGCGCCTCGCAGTTCGTCACGCCCGACGACGTCGCGGCGTCCGTCCCGTGCGGCCCGGACCTCGACGCGGTCGTGGAGGCGGCGTCGGCGTACTGGGAGGCCGGGTTCACCGACCTCGCGCTCGTGCAGATCGGCGACGAGCAGCAGCAGCGGTTCCTCGACGAGGCGGCCGGCCCACTCGTGGACGCGCTCCGCGCCGCGGCGCCGTCGTCCTGACCGCGCACTGACGGCGTCCTGACGGCGCGACGGGGAAGGTCTGTGGCGCATGCCGCCACGAACCTTCCCCACGGGGTGGCGAGG
>NZ_CAMPHH010000242.1 GCF_946885855.1 uncultured Actinotalea sp.
ATCGTGGGGACCGTGCTCGGGATCGGCTCGCTCGTCGTGACGACCGGGCTCGCGCAGACGGCGGCGGGGCAGATCAGCCGCCAGTTCGACGCGGTGGCGGCCACACGCGTCGTCGTCGAGCCGGCGACGGCCCGGACCGCGGGCGGCGAGCGCACCGTCGGGCGCATCCCGTGGGACGTCGAGGACCGCCTCGGGCGGATCGCCGGCGTGGAGCTCGTCGGGGCCCTGGGCGCCGTGGACACCGGCGACCTGGAGGTGACCGCCCAGCCGGTCAACGACCCGTCGGCCCAGGCGTTCGCGGCGCCGTCGGTGGTCGCTGCCACCCCGGGCCTGCTCGGCGCGATCGACGGACAGGTGGTCACCGGACGGTGGTTCGACGCCGGGCACGACGTCCGGGCCGACCGTGTCGTCGTCCTGGGCGCCCGCGCCGCGCAGCGCCTCGGCGTGCTGCGCGTCGACCGGCAGCCCGCGATCTTCATCGGGGAGCGGCCCTACGCGGTCATCGGCGTCGTCGACGGGGTGCAGCGCCGCTCGGACCTGCTCGACGCGGTCTTCCTGCCGGTGGGGACCGCGCGGGCGGACTTCCGGGTGGGCGGGCTGGAGCAGGCGCACGTGCGGATCGCCGTCGGGGCGGGACCTGTCATCGCCGAGCAGGGGCCGATGGCGCTGGAACCCAACAACCCCGAGGCGGTCAGCGTGCAGACGCCGCCGCCGGCGCCGTCGGTGCGGGAGAACGTCCAGGCCGACGTCAACGCGATCTTCCTGGCGCTGGGGGCGGTGGCGCTGCTCGTCGGCGCGCTGGGCATCGCGAACGTCACGCTGCTGTCGGTCCGGGAGCGGTTCGGGGAGATCGGCCTGCGCCGGGCACTGGGGGCGCGGACGCGCGACATCGTGGCGCAGTTCCTCACCGAGTCCGCGGTGATCGGCCTGCTCGGTGGGCTGGTGGGCGCCGCGCTGGGGGTGATGGTCGTGGTCGGGGTGTCGGTCCTGCGCGAGTGGACGCCGATCCTCGACACCGGCGCCGTGGTCGGGGCGGCGGCCCTGGGCGTCGTCATCGGCCTGCTCGCGGGCGCCTACCCGGCGTTCCGCGCGGCTCGGATCGAGCCGATCGCGGCCCTGCGCGGCACCGCGACCTGACACGCCGGCGCCCCGCGCCGGCACCGGACCGGACACCGGGGAAGGTTCGTGGCGCTATCCGCCACGAACCTTCCCCGATGTGCTCGATCTCGGCGTGCAGACGCCGGCAGGTGCCCCTCCCTCCGGCATCCGTCCGGTACCGGGGAAGGTCGGTGGCGCTATCCGCACCGAACCTTCCCCGTTCGCTGCGTGAGGGTGTCGGGGCTCAGGTCGCAGGCGGATCCGGGCGCCGGCGGACGTCCTCGTGGGCGGCGAAGAAGATCGAGTACGGGACGCCCGCGGGGTCGGGTGGGAGGTCGGCCAGCTCCTGGAGGACCTCGCTGATCCGGCCGAGGGCCTGTTCCCACGCGGCCGGTGAGAGCCGCACACCGAGCCGTGCCGCCACGACCGACGACGACGGCGCCTCGGCCAGCTCCTCGAGGAACGCGTCGACGAGCACCTGGTACTGGCCCGGGACCTGCGGGGAACGCCAGGACTTCCGCGTCGCGACGTACGGCACCTCCCGCGCCCCCCGTGCGCCGCGGCGCTCCGGCTGCGCGGCGAGGAAGCCGCGGTCCGCGAGCGTGCGGACGTGGTGGTAGGTGGTTCCGGGGTCCTTGCCGAGCCGCCGCGCGATCTCCCTGTTCGTCAGAGCCTCGTCCAAGCACATCCGCAGGATCCGCATGCGCAGCACGGATCCCAGGGCGCGCGCGTCCGCCTCGGACGGGAGACCGGCGGGCCCGTCCTCGGAGGCGCGATCGCCGGCGTCATCGCCGGAAGGGATGTCGGTGCCGGCCTCTCCCGCCGGGAGATCGGCGGCGGCACGCCCGGACCCCGAGGCCCACGGCGGACTCGGGGAGCCCGCCGACGACGGCTCGGGCGCGGGCGGCGTCGACATGCCGTCAGCCTAAACTGATTGACACTTCCCAATCACTGGGCCACGCTCGGCGCGTGACCACCGACGCCACGACGCGGCACCGCTCGCTCGCCTTCCACCGCAACTTCCGCCAGCTGTGGGTCGGCGACGCGTTCGGGCAGTTCGGCGCCCAGCTCACCGGGCTCGTGCTGCCGATCTTCGCGGTGACGGCACTGAACGCGACGCCGTGGCAGATGGGCGCCCTGACCGCCGCGGAGACGGCGGCGTTCCTCCTCATCGGCCTGCCCGCCGGGGCGTGGGTGGACCGGATGCGCAAGCGGCGCACTCTCATCGTGGCCGACCTCGTCCGGGCGACCGCGCTCGCCGTCGTCGTCGTGGCGGCGGCGACCGGGACCGCGTCGATCCCGCTGCTCATCGGCGCCGCGCTCGTCATCAGCGCCGCGACGGTGTTCTTCGACGTCGCGCACCAGAGCTACGTGCCCGGGCTCGTCGGGCTCGACCACGTCGTCGAGGGGAACTCGAAGCTCCAGGCGACGCAGTCGGTCGCGATGGTCGTGGCGCCGGCCGTCGGCGGCGCACTGCTGCGGGTCATCAGCGCCCCGGCGCTGATCGCGACGACCGTCGGGACCTACCTGATCTCCGCCCTGTGGCTCGGCCGGATCCGGCACGAGGAGACGCTCCCCCGCCGCGAGGACCGGCGGCCGCTGCGCACCGAGATCGCGGAGGGGTTGCGGTTCGTCGTGCACCAGCCGCTGCTGCGGCGCATCGTCGCGTGCACGTCGCTGAGCAACCTCTTCGGCTCGATCGGCGGCGCGCTCATGGTGATCTTCGCGCTCCGAGTCGTGGGGCTGGACGAGGCGGCGCTCGGCTTGGTGTTCTCCCTGTCCGCCGTCGGCGGGCTGCTCGGCGCGGTCGCGGCGGAGCGCATGGCGCGCTGGGTCGGCGAGGCGCGGATCATCCCCGTCTCGGCGGTCGCCGGCGGGCTGACGTACGCGCTCAACCCGCTGGCGCTGGTCCTGGCCGACGTCGTGCCGCCCGCAGCGGTGCTCGTACTGGCGGGCTTCGGGTTCAGCTTCTGGGTGGTCGTCTACAACGTCGCGCAGGTGAGCTTCCGCCAGCGCCTGTGCCCGCCGACGCTGCTCGGGCGCATGAACGCCTCCGTGCGGTTCATCGTGTGGGGCACGATGCCGATCGGCGGGCTGCTCGGCGGCTGGCTCGGCACCGCCGCCGGCGTGGAGGCCTCGCTGTGGGTGGCCGCCGTTGGGATGACGCTCGCGGCGCTGCCCGTGGTGCTCTCGCCCCTGCGCACGCTCACCGCGCTCCCCCGCCCGGCCGACGACGGCGCCGCCTGAGGCGACCCCCCTGGGCCCGCCCCTCCGCTGTCAACCCAGGTTGACAGAAGCGCTCGTGTCAACCATCGTTGACGCCATGCCCGACGGACCGACGGAGGAGAGCCCCATGAGCGCGCTCGTGGCCCATTCCGAGGACGACGACCCGCTGCGCGCCCTGCGGGCGGTGGCCCGACTCCGGCAGGAGGTCGACCAGAAGGAGGCAGTGCTCGTGCGCCGAGCGCGCAACCGCGGCGTCTCCTGGGCGGCGATCGCCCTGATCCTCGGCGTCAGCCGGCAAGCGGTGCACAAGAAGTACGGCGGGCGACGCCGTGAGGCGTGAAGCGACCGGCGGCCGTCAGAGGTCGTAGGTCACCACGAGCGGGGCGTGGTCGCTGAACCGCCGGTCGTACGACGACGCCCGGTCCACCTCGGCCTTCTGCGCACGCTCGGCGAGGGCCTCGGTGGCGATCTGGTAGTCGATGCGCCAGCCGGAGTCGTTGTCGAACGCCTTCCCGCGCCAGGACCACCACGTGTACGGGCCGGGGCCGTCGCCGCCGAGGCGGCGGCCGAGGTCGACCCAGCCGGCATCGAACCAGCGGTCGAGGTAGGCGCGCTCCTCGTGCAGGAAGCCGGCGGCCTTGAGATTGCCCTTCCAGTTCTTGATGTCGACGTTCTGGTGGGCGATGTTGACGTCCCCGGCGACGACGGCGAGGGCACCGTCCGCGCGGAGCTCCGCCATGCGGGCGGTGACGAGGTCGAGGAACGCGTACTTCTCGTCCATCGACGGGGTGCCGACCGTGCCGGAGTGGATGTAGGTGGAGACGACGGTGAGCGTGCCGCCGTCAGGCAGCTCCAGGTCGGCCTCGACCCAGCGGCCGGAGTTCGTCTCGACGTCGTGGTCCAGGCCGATGCGGACCGCGCTCATCGGCAGGCGCGAGGCGATCGCGACGCCGGAGCGGCCCTTGGTCATGCACTCGTGGTGGGCGAGGTCCCAGACGTCGGTGTCGAAGAAGTCGCGCAGCATCTCGTCCGGCGCGCGGACCTCCTGCAGCAGCAGCACGTCCGGCTGCCGCTCGGCGAGCCAGTCGGCCATGCCCCGCTTGAAGGCGGCGCGGATCCCGTTCACGTTCACGGAGGCGATCGTCAGCACCGGACGATTGTCGCCCACACCACCGACACCCGTGGCGACCGACCGAGGAGCATCATGGACGCATCCATGGCGCTGAGGGGTGGAGCATGAGCACGCAGGACGATCGGGTGACCGAGTTCCGCCGCCTGCACGAGTCGGGGTGCTTCGTCATGCCGAACCCGTGGGACGTCGGGAGCGCCCGGGGGCTCCAGCACCTCGGCTTCCCCGCGCTCGCCACGACGAGCGCCGGATTCGCCTGGACATTGGGCCGGCCGGACGCCCACCTCGAGCTGGAGCCGGTCCTGGACCACCTGCGGGCCGTGGCGGCGGCCGTGGACGTGCCCGTCAACGCGGACTTCGAGAGCGGGTACGCGGTCGAGCCGGAGCAGGTCGGACGCCATGTCGGTCTCGCCGCGGCGACCGGGATCGCCGGCCTGTCGATCGAGGACTCGACAGGTGACCCATCCGACCCGCTCTTTGACATCGACCTCGCGGTCGAGCGCATCCGGGCGGCCCGCGAGGCGATCGACGCCAGCGGCACCGGCATCGTCCTGACCGGCCGCTCCGAGGGGTTCGTCGTGGGCCACCCGGACCTTGACGAGACGGTCCGCCGCCTGCGCGCCTACGCGGACGCCGGTGCCGACTGCCTCTACGCGCCGCGGATC
>NZ_CAMPHH010000243.1 GCF_946885855.1 uncultured Actinotalea sp.
CCCCGCCCCCCGGGGCACGCGGTGCCGTCCCGCCCAACCGACGGCGGGTGCGAGCACCCCGGCCAGGAGCAGTGCCACGACGACGGACACGACCAGCAGCGTCAGCATCGTCACGAGCTCGGCGAGCAGCCACACCGCACCCGCGAGGACGAGCAGGCACGACGCTGCGAGCGCCCAGCGCAGGAGCCAGGCGGGCGGCGCGACGTCGGTCCACCGCGGGGCCCGCCTCCGCGTCCGGTGCCCGACCGGGGCGCCGTCGTCGTCCGTGGGCATGCGTGCGCTCCTCCGAGATCGTCCGTCGCCCGACCCTCCCGCGGCCGGCCCGGCCTCGCACGCGGAGGAGCCGCGCACACGGGAGCCGGCCGCCCCGAGGAGCGTTCCGGAGCGCTCCCGGACCGCTCCCGACCGTGTGACCGGACGCTCAGACCTGGATGGTCCGCGCCACCTGCGCCTGTTCGGTCACCGTCGTGCCGATCGCCTCCTGCGCCGCCCGGATCCGCGCGACCATCCCGGTGATCCCGTCGAGCGTCCCGACGACGGTCGCGACGTGCTCCTGGATCCTCGCGACCTGGCCCGACACCCGCGTGGTGGCGCGCGACGTCTGGTCGGCGAGCTCCTTGACCTCCTGCGCCACGACGCTGAAGCCGCGCCCCGCCTGCCCGGCCCGCGCCGCCTCGATCGTGGCGTTGAGCGCCAGGAGGTTGGTCTGCGAGGCGATCCGCTGGATGACGGTCACGACGTCGCCGACCTCGACGCTGGCGCGGCGCAGCCGGTCGACGTGCTCCCCCGCGTCACCGGCGGCGGCATGGGCGTCGTCGGCCGCGGCGCCCGCCGCCTCGACGTTGCCGCGGACCTCCTGGACGGAGGTGAGCAGGCGCGACCCCGACTCGCGGACGCGCCGCGCTGCGCCGATGCGCTCGAGCGCCTGACCGAGGAGGAAGACGGTGGTGCGCAGCGCGTGCTCCCGGCTCGTGGACAGGTCGACCCGCTCGGTGGTGAAGAAGTCCAGCGTGCCGACGACGACGTCGCCCACCACCACCGGGAGGCACACCCCGGCGCGGACCCCCGCGCGGCGGGCCGCGGGGGCGCGCACGCAGTCCGCGACGTCGGCGAGGTCCGGCACGAACACCATGTCGCGGCTCTGCCAGGTCCGGCCGGCCAGGCCGACGCCGCGCGCGAAGGTCGCCTCCCGGGTCACCCGGCGGAACTCGGCGCCGGCGTCGCCGGACTCCTGGGCGAACCGGAGGACGTCGTCCTCGACGCGCCAGAAGGACCCGTACTGCCAGCCGAAGGAGCGGCGGATCGTCTCCAGCGCGATCCGGAGCGCCTCCTCCTCGTCCTCCGCACCGCTCACCGCGCGCAGGACGTCCGACGCCGCGCGGGTGTCCGTCGCAGCCTCGGCGGCGCGGCGGCCCGCCTGTGCGGCCGCGAGCGCCTGGGAGACGACGACGCCGATCGCGCCCAGCGCGGCGAGCCGCTCGGCGCTGAGCTCGAGCACGTCGGTGGTGAAGAAGTCCATGGTGCCGACGACGTCGCCGTCGACGACGAGCGGGAAGCACACCCCGGAGCGCACCCCGCCGCGCTGGGCAGCGGGCGCGCGGACGCAGTCCCGCACCTCCCCGAGGTCCGGGACGAACACCAGCTCCCGACGGCGCCACGCGCGGCCCGACAGGCCCACGCCCTCGGCGAAGCTCGCGGTGCGGGTCACCTCCCGGAACTCCGGTGTGACGTCGCCCGACTCGCGGGCGAAGCGGAGCACCCGGTCGTGCACGTCGAGCGCCCATCACGAGCCGTAGGCCCAGCCGAACTCCCGCCGCACGCCGGTCAGCGCCGCCTCGACGACGTCCTCCGTCGTGCGCGCGGCGGCCACCGCCCCGGTCACCGCGGCGACGGCGCGGACGTCGGCGCGGGTCTCCTCCAGCAGCGCGGCGGTCCGGTCGTCGTGGCGGGTCATCGTGAACACGGGCTCTCCTCGGTCCGGTCGACCGCGGCGGCGCGACCGGTTCCAAGATCGATCGGCGCCGCAGGAGCCGGGATGAGGAGTCAAGGGATCTTCGTCCCGCCCCTCCTGCCGCCGCGCACGACGACGGCGCCCGGTCCCCACCGGACGCCGTCGTCGTCACCGCCGGCCCGTCACCGGACCGGTCTCCCCTCCTACGGCACCACCACCGTGGCGGTGCCCGACCAGGCCGACTGGTGGCTGCCGTCGAACGCGAGGACGCGGTAGTAGTACGTCCTGCCCGGCGTCACCGCCTGCGCGAGGCTCGTCGCGTTCGCGACCGTCGTCGCGTTGACGACCCCGACCGAGAAGGCCGCGTTGTCGGCGCGCTGCACGAGGAAGCCCGCCTCGTTCGCCGACCGGTCGGTCCACCGGACGGTCGCCGTCGCCGACTTCTTGTTCTTCACCGCGGCCGTCGCCGTGACGTCCGTCGGTGCGGCGAGCGTCACGGTCGCAAGCTCCTCGCCGCGGCTGTCCAGCGTCAGCGTCGGGAAGCCGCCGCCGGGCGGGATCGCGTTGAGCGCCGGGTTCGAGTAGTCCCAGACGTCCCCGACCGTGTTGATCGCGTACACCTGGTACTCGTACGTCGTCCGCGAGTTGCCGATCGCGTCCGCGTACGTCCGCGTCCCGGTGCCCTCGCCGGTCCCGGTGTCCACGAACGGCACCACGCCGAACGTCGCGGACGGGATCGTCACGAGCCGGGTCCAGGACGTCGTCCCCACGGGTCGACGCTCCACCACGAACGCCGTCTCGTTCTTCGACGTGTCCTGCCAGGTGAGGTCGTACCGCTGGTTGCGGCCGCTCCCCGCCCGGACGGCGGTCAGCTCCGTCGGCGCCGACGGCCGGACCCCGACCACCTGCGCGTGCATCATGTCCATCTCCTCGTGGCTGAGGATGTGGCAGTGGTACACGTACTCCCAGCCGAAGTTGACGACGTGGTTGACCACGTCGATCGGCTCGCCGTCGGGGTTGAACGCGAACACCGGCATCCCAGCGGCCTCCTGGGCCGTCGTGTTCTGCAGGTAGACGCCCTCGGGCATCGACGGGTCGATGAGGCGGACGCTGTTGGGCAGGCCGCCCCAGGCCGGCGGCGTCGGCGGGACGATCGGGCGCAGCGCCACGATCGTGTCCTCCAGCGGGCTGACCCGGACGGTGTCCTTCCAGCCGAGCTCGGTCGGGTCAGGCCGGCGGACGATGCCGTCCCAGCCGACGCGGTTCAGCAGCTGGACGTCGTAGAGGTGGAAGTGCACCGGGTGCGTGTCGACCCCGTTGTGCGTGAACTTCCAGATCTGCGTGCCGTCGGCGGCCGAGGAGATCGGCACCGCCTCCATCCCCGGCGGGAGCTCCACGCCGTCGATCACCTCGGTCGGCGGTGACGGGTACCCGCTGAGGATCATGTTCTGCAGGCCCGCCTGGGCATTGCGGGTCTCGACCCCGAGGAAGCCGCTCATCCGGCCGTAGTCGTGCTCGAAGGCCTCGCCCATCTCGTCCTGGATCATCTTGGGCTCGAGAGCCATGGTCAGCCGCTGCGTGTCCGTGGACGTCACGAAAGGCGCCCCCGGCGTCGCGTCGGGATCGACCAGCCGGTCGAACGTCAGCGACGTGTCGAAGATCTGCACGAGGCCCGCGCGCGGGCCGTTCGTCTGGAACGTCGTGCCGTAGGCGCTGTTGTACGCACCCTGCCCGACGATCACCGGCTTCTGCCCGGACTCGAACACGCCCGTGCCGTCGGACGCGTGCGCGAACGCGGTCTCGAGCGCGGCGAGGTCGAACGGCGCTGCCGGCTCCGCCGCCGCCACCTTGATCTGCATGACGGTGCGGGTGTTGGGCCCGTAGCCCGGCAGCGTGCTCGGCGCACCGCCGGAGTCCCGCAGGTCCGCGTTGCCCGTGTAGTAGTCGTACCGCGGGTCACGGGCCGGGAAGGCGGCCGGCGCGTCGTTGTAGAGGATGAGGGTCTGCCCCGCGTAGGCGGACAGGTCGACGACGACGTCGTGCCGCTCGGCCGGGGCGACGAGCAGCGAGTGCTGGTCGACGTTGCCGGCGTTGAACACGGTCGGGTCGTTGACCCACGTCGTCGGGTGCGCCGGCACCGTGACGGGGGCGGGCAGGAAGCCGCCCTCGGTGCCGATCGCGATCCAGTCCGGCCCCTCGGTGCCGACCACGGGCGTCGGGAACACCGTCGTGTCCTCGAGCGCCGCGGCCACCTCGTCGGGGTTCAGCGCCACCTCGGTGCACGCCACCCCTGTGCTCTCCGGGACGGGGACAGGGTTGCCCGCGTCGCAGACCGTCCCGTTCGCGTCGACCGCCTGGTAGAGCGAGAGGTTGAAGAACCGGTCGTTGGCGGCGTTGAGGATCCGGAAGCGGTAGGCCCTCGGGTCCAGCGTCACGGTCGGGTAGGGCGCGCCGTTGACCACCGGCGTGTCCATGAAGGACTCCATGCCCATCGAGTTGAACGGGGTGCCCGGCATGACCGGCGGCTCGCACCACGTGAGGTCCGGGTCGCACTGGGGGTCGTAGTAGGGGTTGGCGATCGGCCCGTTCTCGACGCTGCTCGTCGGCGGCCAGAACCACGGGCCGTAGGCCCACCGGCCGTAGGCGTTGACGCCCTCGGGGTCGCTCGGGTTCTGCGCGGGTGAGTAGACGTGCGGCAGCCACAGGTCGCCCTCGTCGCCCCAGCGCGCCGTGTCCCACGTCTCGTCCTGCTGGGCGAGCTGCTCCGGGCCGGGCACGAACGTCTTGTCCTGGATGACGAGCGGGATCGTCGCGTCGGCACCCGGCAGGACGCCGTCGTCGACCAGACTCTGCTCGATCGGGTCCGTGATGAGGTACGGCGCGGCCTGGCCGCCGTACACGTTGAGGCGCGTGATGCCCCAGGCGTGGTCGTGGTAGAACATCAGCCGCGCGCTCTGGGCGTTGGTGTAGAAGAAGGTCATCTCGCCGGCCGCGGGGGTCGCCATGTCGGGGACGTCGACGACGCTGACGCCCTCGGGGTAGCCGCCCGTCTCCTCCGCCGCCGGGGTGATCCACTGGTGCGGCGTCCCGTCGGAGATCCACGGCGTGATCCCGCCGTGCAGGTGCAGCGTGGCGCGGGTGTCGGAGTAGCAGTGCCCGGC